>NZ_CEVIVD010000119.1:0-9446 GCF_982290655.1 Protofrankia sp. CiP1_Cm_nod3 | reverse complement strand
CGAAGGACGGCCGTGCCGTCCCCGGGCCCGCCGGCGCAACCCGGGACTATTCTGGTACCACCAGGCCAACGGCGGCCCACCTGTCAGGTGGCGCGGCACGACGACGTCATGACCCTCGGCAGACGCTGACAAACCGGTCAACGGCGGCGCAGGGGCCCTGGCCCGGTTCTCCCGATCGGCCTGTCAGCCGCGTTTGGTGCCGTCTTCGGTACCGTGCGTTTGTCTGCACCTCCGTGGCCGACCGGAGACCGTACGGTCGTGGTTTCCGCGTGACCGGCGGCCAGGATCCGCCGGTAACAACCAAAGATCAATAAATCATGGTTTTCGCGCTGCCGTTGACCTGCTGGACGAGCTTCGAGGAGGGGACGGGGCGAAACGCGGTGGATACACCGATAGTCTGCGTGTCTGCGGCACTGTGACGGTGAGCGCAGGGGAGCGGCGCTCGCCGCGATACATGGGCGGAAGAACCATGGCCGCGGAGGGCGAGAGCTCGGACATGCGTGAGGAGCGAGCCATTGGCTGGCCGGGACGTCGACTACGATCGCCCGATTCTGCTGGGCTGCGGGCGATGCGACGTGCAGTGGACGGCGCTGACCGCCGCCCATTGCCCGGGCTGCCACGAGACCTTCGCGGGAGTGGGCACCGGGTTCGACGCCCACCGTGTCGACGGCCGGTGCGTCCCGCCCGAGCAGGTGGGCCTACGCCCTGACGGCGGATACTGGGTGGCCGCCGACGAGCGAGCCCCGGGAAAGATCCTGCGGGCGCCGCACCACTCCAGGATCCGCCAGGCCGGCTGAACGCGGCCAGGCCGGCTGAACGCCGCCAGGCCGGCTGAACGCCGACGCCGGGGGAGCGCCGGCCAGGACGGGAACCGGCGGCCCGGACAGCCCCACATGATCCTGTCGCGTGGCCGGCTGTCACGCGTCGAGCCGTATCCACACCTGGCCGTTGTCCACCCGCAGGGGCAGCCGCGTCAGCTGCGCGCCTGGCGAGTTCAGGCAGGCGCCGGAGCGCGCGTCGTAACAGAATCCGTGCCGCGGACAGGTGAGGGTGTCGGTGGCCGGGTCGAGCTGCGCCACGTTGATCGGCAGGCCCTGGTGGGCGCAGGTGTCGCGGTAGGCGGTGAGCCGGCCGTCGAGACTGATGACCACGATGTCGGCCCTGACGCCGTCGGCCCGCTCGAGGTGCAGCGCCGTGATCGGCCGCCCGCCGAGGTCCGCCGCCGTCCCGACCGCCACCCATCCGTCGTCTCCATCGTCGCGGTTACGCACCGGGCCCAGCGGGATCAGTGTCGGGGGTGGGTCACCCGCGAGCATCACCACGCGCGCGATCGACCCGACCCCGCCGATCAGAGCCTCCTTGACGACCTCACGCAACGTGACTCCGGCCAGCGCGCGGCTGTTGCAGGTGCCGCTGACCCGCAGGAACGCGGTGTCCCCGTCCACCCGGACCAGCTCCGCGTTCCCGCCGTGCGCCCGCAGGTACGGGCGGACCTTCTCCAGCGCGCGCAGCGACTCGGTCACCGGCGTGGGCTGGAGGATCCCGTGCACGGAGAAGAGCAGGCGTACCACGGGATCGTCCGCCAGCTCGAACAGCAGCTCCCGGCCGCGGGGATCCTCGCGCAGCCGGCGGACGATCGCGTTGATCCCGCTGCCGTGCAGGGCCTCGACGGCGTGCCGCAGCTGCTCGGCCCGCAGCCGGGCCGCCGGTTCCAGCTCCCGGACGCCGGCCGCCGCCTCGTCGAGCGCCTCCGAGAGCGCGCCGAAGCCGGGTTCGTTCCACGTCGGCCCGGTCGGCCGGGCGTCACTCATCGCTGGGCTCCTTGTCCGTCTCCCCCGGGTCAGACCGCACCGTTGATCACGAACTTGCTCAGTTCCCGGCCGGTCCGCCCGTCGTAGGCGTGCACGGTGCACACCAGACAGGAGTCGAAGCTGCGGGCCACATGCCCGAGCTCCACCGGGTCCTCGGCGTCGGCGACCGGTGTGCCGACCAGGGCCTGCTCGATCGGGCCGGGCGTCTGCGAGCCGTCCCGGGGGCCGATGTTCCACGCGGTCGGCGTGACCACCTGGTAGTTCGCGATCTTTCCGTCCTCGATGACGATCCAGTCGGCCAGCGACCCGCGGGCGGCCTCGGTGGCCCCGAAACCGCGGCCCTCGGTGGGCTCGGCCGGTCTGGTGTAGAAGCTCTCCCGCAGGTCGAGCTGGTCGAGCCACTGCCGCGTCCACTGGTAGTACTTTGCGGCCTCGTGCATCCGGGCGAGCTGGCGGACCAGCACCGACGGCCCGGCCCGGGCAATGATGTCGGTGAACAGCGGGTCGTAGTCCTGGTGGGCGGCGGCGCCGGGGGCGCCGGCGACTATCCGGCGGGCCAGCGGGCCGGCCTCCATCGGGACGTACCCCTGCCCCGACAGGTGGTAGCGCGGCGCTTTCGCCCAGCTGTACTTGCCCTGCTCACGCCCTCGCTGCGGGTCGAGCGGCCGGGTCTCGCCGTCGAACGGGTGGCGGGCCTGCGTCCCCTCGTAGAAGGAGTGGGTGACGTCCTCGCGGACCCACCTCTGGTCGAAGGTGAGGAACTCGCCGTTGGAACAGACCCCCGAGCGGGCGATCAGGGCGGCGTTGCGTCCCTCGATGGTCGGCTCCGCGTAGAGGTCGGGGTGGAAGTAGGTGCCGGTGGCCAGGTAGTTGCCGATCCCGCCGCCGTAGGTGTCCAGGCCGATGTCACGGCCGTAGCGGATGAAGAAGCCGCAGTCGCTGTCGTGCTGGGAGTCGTTCTCCTCGACCCAGGCGAGCACGTCGTCCCAGGTGCGGTTGGCCAGCCAGCGCTCGACCGAACAGCCGAGCCAGTACTTCTCCAGCCAGTTGTGCTTCCAGTGCTCCAGGATGGCGATCGACCGGGTGACGTCGGAGAGGGTGGGCGCGCCCATGACACCCCCGGGCACCATGAAGCTGGAGTGCGGCCACTGCCCGCCGAGGATCGCGTACACCTCGGTCGGCTTGCCGGACAGGACGACCCCCGGGGCGTAGCTGGTACCGGTGTACGGGGTGAAGCGCCGGACGGCCTCGTCGTAGAGCGGCGAGCGCGCGTACTTCCTGTTCGTCAGGTCGATCGCGAACAGCGCGTAGAAGTAGCGCGGGATGCTCTGCAGCGTCTCGCACGCCTGCGCGATGTTGCGGACCAGCGTGGCGTTGGGCGGTATCCGGGTGCCCCACGCCACGTCCAGGGCGTACGCGGCCTTGTACAGGTGGCTGCCGCCGCAGATGCCGCAGATGCGCGGGGTGACGATCAGGCCGGCCTGGGGGTCCTTGCCCTGAAGGATGATCTCGAAGCCGCGGAACATGGCCGCCTGGGCCCGCGCGGAGGTCACCACGCCATCGCTGACCGTCACCTGGACGTCCAGGTCGCCCTCGACCCGGCCCATCGGGCTGACGTTGAGATCGACGGTGGTCATCGGTGTCCCCTTCTTCCAGTCGGCGGTGTCCATCCGGTGCGGGCGGAGCGGAGCGGGCGGGGCGTCAGACGACGAACGTGTCCTTCTTCGACCAGTCCGGGGCGGCGATCTTCGCGATCGCGGACTGGGCCAGGTAGGTGAGGTGGCGGGTGCCTTCCGGGATCTCCCGGGGGATGACGCCGGCGGCCTTGCGGGTCCGGAAGACCGTCCCCGGCTCAAGGTCGAAGAACGGGAACTCCGGCTCGGTGCACCCGATGCACGGCACACCCGCCCGGGTCTTGGACGACTGGCCGTTCCACAGGATGCGGTTGCACGACGAGTGGGTCATCGGGCCGCGGCAGCCGAGCTCGTAGAACAGGCAGCCGGTGCGGGTGCCCTCCCCGAACGTGGTGGTGGACTGCTTGTACTCGAAGAACTCCGTCCGGGTGCATCCGGTGTGCGTGAAGCTGGTGAAGAACGTCCGCGGCCGCTGGAGCTCGTCCAGGTCGATGTCGGCGGCCCGGCCGGTCGCCAGCGCGACGAGGATCTGGGAGATCCAGTCCGGGTGGGCCGGGCAGCCCGGGATGTTGACGACCGGCAGCCCGCCGCGCGAGCGGAACTCCGCGCCGAGGAAGCCGCCGCGCTCACGCTTGTGGAACTGCAGACCGGTCGAGGACGTCGGGTTGGGCGCCGTCGCCGCGATCCCGCCCCAGCAAGCGCAGTCCCCGACCGCGACCACGGTCCGGGCCGTTCCTGCCAGGTCGATCACCCAGTCCTTCATGGGCCGGTCGGCGAACATGTCGTAGCGGCCGGTGCCCTCGGGCCCCTCGATCACGGAGCCCTCGAACACCAGGACGTCCACCGGCGTCTCGCCGCTGGCGCAGGCCCGCAGCAGCTTGCGCGCGTGAGTCCCCGACTCCAGGGCGAGGGAGGGATGCCAGAGCAGCTCGAGCCCGAAGCTGGTGACGAGGTCGACGACATTCGGCTCGTCGGCGTTCAGGAAGGACATGGTGTTCCCGCCGCACGCCCCTCCGTGCAGCCACAGCACGGACGGCATCGGTCCTCCTCTCGGGTAACCCCGGGCGGGGTTACGTGACCGTTCCCCGGGCGGTCCGGGGACGGGGCCTGCCGTGACCCGAGCCGGCCCGGCCTGGCCCGGCCTGGCCTGGCCTGGCCTGAGCTGGCCTGGCCTGAGCTGGCCTGACCGCTGATCGGGCCAGGCCGGGTCCCGGGCTTGCCGGCCGGTTTCCGGGCTCGCGCTGAGCGGCCCCGAGCGCGGAAGAAAGGCGATCGCGCCACCGCGGCTCCATCGCCATGATCCCATGGCGTCAACGGCCCGCCCTTGCCAGAACCCGGACGTATGACCGCCATCACGTAATGATCATTTATCGGCCACCCGGCGAGCGGGCGGTTGAAGGACCGCGTTTTCGTCTCCGGTCCCCGACCGGAGCGGCGATGTCGATCTCGGCCGATCTCGAGGATTCGGCCGGCCGCGCGCTCGGGTCGCGGGCGGCTCCCCGACATCCCGGACAGCGCCACGAGCCGGGTATCCGCGCGCATAGCCCGATCACGCCTTGATCACATGGGCCCGATGGCGGCGCGCTCCGGGCCTTTCGACGCGCCGTCGCCGGCATGTGAAGCCGCCCGGTGGGCTGTGGGCGTCTGCCCGTATCGGCGTGGGGGCGCTGCCCGCCGTGCCACCGCCGCTGGCTCGGCAGTCAGTTTCTGGACATTTCGTCCATGGTCGTCACCGTGCCCGGTTTGATACCGCGGTGGACACTTCCACCGGCGTCCGGGTGAGCCACCGGAATTCACCCGGGGTGGCGACCATGGCGCGCCGCGTCCCGGGAGGGATGCCGCCGAAGTGGTCGACACGGTATACCGGGCGGACGTTTCGGGTTGTTTTCGACGGACGAACCAGCATATTACCGGCGGCGTTATCGGTGATATTACCGGCGGTCGGTGACGAGCGGGCCTGATCCGGCCCTACTTCCTTCGGAAGAGAAACACCGGCTTTTCACCCTGTGTCATGGCGGGTATGCGCTGCTGTAATCATCGAGGGCGAACACTTGCGATGTCATCATGTCGGTCGACTGTCAGCAGCCAGGAGAAGTGCATTGATTGAAATCTTTTCCGGGCACGTCCCAGAGGCATTTGTATGGACGGTCGCCGAACAGGCTGATTTTTTCGAAAGGTGGTAGAAATGGCTCGCGACACAGCACCGTCCGGTGCTGCCGTGCCGGTTGACGACGGTCTTGTACCGCTGGTGCCCAGGCCCCGGCAGCCAGCGGAAGCGGCTTCGCGCGCGCGCTCCGCCACCGCGGGCAGGGCCGGGGCGGCGGCCAGTGGCCGGACGGGGCGGGTGGCAGGCCTGCTCGTCATCGCGCTCGGCGCGATCTACCTGGCCTGGCGGACGGCGACACTCGGCGGCACCAGCGCGATCGGCTACCTGTTCTATGCCGCTGAGCTGGTCGCCTACCTGGCCGTCGGGTGGACGGCGGTGATGATGGGCCGGCTGCGGCCAGGCGCTGCCCGGCAGGCCCCGCCGCCGGTGGGCACTCTGGACGTGTTCGTGACGGTGTGCGGCGAGCCCGCGGCCATGGTCGAGCGGACCCTGCGTTTCGCCCTCGCCATCGACTATCCGCACCAGACATACGTCCTCAACGACGGCCGTATCGCCGGCCGGCAGGACTGGCGGGAGATCGACGCGCTCGCGTCCCGGCTCGGGGTGCCCTGCTTCACCCGGGTCGACGGTACGCCGGGGAAAGCCGGCAACCTCAACCACGCGCTGGCCCGCACCCGCGGTGACGCGGTTCTCGCCCTCGACGCGGACCATCTGGTGGTCCCGGATCTCGGGGAGCAGGTGGTCGGTTATCTGCGCGATCCGGACGTCGGTTTCGTCTGCACCGCCCAGCGTTTCGACACCGGCCGTCTCGACGTCCTGAACAACACCGATAGCATTTTCTACCGCTCCCTGCAGCCGGCGAAGGACCGGGACAACGCGGCGGTCTCCTGCGGGAACGGGACGCTCTACCGACGGTCCGCGCTTGAATCAGTCGGCGGATTCAGCGAATGGAACATAGTAGAAGACGTCCAGACGTCATACGAACTGCATGCTCATGGCTGGTCCAGCATCTATCATCCCGTCCCGATATCGGTCGGGACGGCGCCGGCGACGGCGGCCGTCTACGCCAAGCAGCGGCTGCGCTGGGCGATGGACAGCACCCGGCTGCTGCTGTTCGACAACCCGCTGGCCAGGCCGGGCCTGACCCGCTGGCAGCGGGCGCACTACCTGCACAGCACCCTCAGCCCGCTGCTGGCGTCCGTTCAGGTGGTCTTCGCGCTGGGGCCGGTGCTGTCCATCGTCTTCCGTTCCCCGCTCGCCTCCACGGGCTCCCAGCGGGCGTATCTGCTGTTCGGGCTGCCCTACTTCGCCAGCACCCTGTTCTTCATCGCCGCGTACGCGGGGACGCGGGCGGCGCCCCGCACGGTGTCGAGCGTGCTGTTCAACTCCCCGATCTACCTGCTCGCGCTCGTGCGCGTCGCGTCCGGATACCGGCCCCGCTCGTCCGGTACGACCGAGAAGGCTTTCCAGCCGAAGGTGTCGCTGCTCCTGCTGCCGCAGGTCCTGCTCGCGGCCGTGCTCGTGTTCTCGGTTGTCTTCTACGCGTTCGACACCCGGGCGGACCGCCAGGTGGGTGCGCTGGCGTGGGCCGGGATCCTGCTCGTGACCCTGGCCGGCCCGCTGTCGTCGGTCAGCGAGCGGCGTGCCGCGGTCGAGCGCTGGCAGGCCCCGATCCGCGGGGCGATCATCCTTGCCGTCGCCTTCCTGTCAGCCTGGACGTTCGCCCACTGACCGGACACTCGCCCACGGGCCGGGCGCGCGCCCGCTGACCAGAGGAGGCCGCGCGTCCTCATCCTGATGGCGCTCCGGTCACCGCAACGAGGGAACACGTGGCTGTCACAGCAGCCAGGTGTTCCCTCGTTGTCATGATCCGGGGCTTCCGGGGGCGCTGGGTCAGCCGGTCGGGAGGGTCTCGCAGGGGATGTTGAGGTCGTCGCGTACCGCTGGGGCCAGGGTGTCGCAGCCGACACCGGCCGTTCCCAGCTCGGTCAGGGCCCAGCGGGAGCCCGGGGGAGCGCTGTGGCGCAGCAGGGCGGTGGCGGGGTCGGTCTCACCGCCGGTCGGTATGACACGGGCGGTCGCCACGGCCGGGTCGACCGTGGACACGTGGACGTCGGTCACCTCGACGTTTCCCGGCGGGACCTCGCCCAGCAGCGGGCTGCTGCGCACCGCCTGTGCGATCTGCTCGTCCACGGACGAGCCGTCCCGCTGAACCGCTGTGATCGCGGCAGGCTGCCGCGCCGGCCCGGCGGCCACCGGACCCGTGGCCCCCGTGGCCGTCTGCTCGGTGGCCCCGCCCGCGGTCCCCGGGCCGGCCACCGGGCTCGTGACGGCGGGGCCGGCGGCGGCCGGCGCGTCGGACAGCGTCGATGCCGAACCCGCCAGCACGTCGGAGGGCATGGCGATGACAGCCGCCACCGTGGTCGCGGCGAACAGAAGCTGCGGAATGCTCGGACGCGCGACACGCGCCGCGTGAGCGGCTGGACGCGCCCCCGGCGCAGGACAGGTGACGCTCCGAGAACACGATGTTGCCGGACCCCTCCGGTGTCGAACCATGGAACACCTCTACCCGACCCGGAGCATTCGATGCATGTAACACATCTGACACTCCTCTGTCGACCGATCGAAAAGAGCCCCCGAACAGCCGAGACGTGATCCTCTCTTTGGCCTGGGCGGTGTCACGACGGCGTGCGTCGGGTTACCGTGGAGCTTGCCGATGTGAGCCTGGGCACATCGGAAGTTGGAATGTTGTGATTGGAATGTTGTGAGTCGCATGGGCCACGAGGAAGGTGAGCCCATGCCGGAGCCAGTGATCGACGTGGTGTACGAGACCACGGACGCGGAGGACGAGTACGACCGTCAGTGCCTGGACACGGCGCTTGCCGAAGGCGGCGAGCCCGTGCCTCTGGACGAAGCCATGGCGGAACTGGGCTTCACCTGGGATGACCTGACGGGCTGACCCCCTGCGGGGGCGCGGCAAGATGGTCATTGCGACCGAGTCTGCCCTGTATGTGGTGACGATCAGGCAGTCAGCGCTGCGCGTGGTGGGCAAGCTCCCTCGGGAGATGCAGACGCACCTGTCCGCTCGATGATCTCTTCTCTGGTAAGAGCGATCATTTCGGCGGGCGGGTGCCTCACCTTCTCCAAACCAAAACGTGACTACGTTCCTTCACCACGGGTCGTCACGCACGGCTGCTGACCGGATACGCCCTCCAGTCAACTGCGGAGAGGCGGTTTTTGTGGGGCTTCAGCTTGACGTTGGCATGGCGGGTTCCGGTCAGCGCAGGAGCAGGGTTGTGCCGTGGAGCAGGCACAGGGTGTTGGCCAGGGCGAAGGCGGCGACCCAGAGGCCGCCGGGGATGCCGGTGAGCTCGGCCATGGCGTCCGCGTCCGAGGAGGACGGGCCCTTTCTGCGGTGCCGGTGCAGGTCGAGGACGGAGCGGGGGCCGGACAGCAGCAGGAACCAGGTGAGGAAGCAGGCCAGCGCGCTCTGCGTGCCCGTGTCGGCCGAACGCAGCGCCAGTACGACCGCTCCGGCGGCCGCGACGATGATCGCGATCCCGAACGCGTTGCGGACGACGAGGAAGAGCGCGGCCAGCGCCATGACGGCGAGCAGCAGCGTCGCCGTGACGTGCCCGGCACGCAGCAGGGCCGCCGCGCCCAGGCCGAGCAGCGACGGCGCGGTGTAACCGGCCGCTGAGACGAGGAACTCGGTTATCCGGTTCGGTCGTCCGTACGAGCCGGTGAGGCCGGAGGTGTCCGAGAACAGCCACACGCCGACGACCCAGTATCCGAGCAGGTAGGCGACGAGCGCGTGGCCGCCCTCGTGCGCGATGGTGTCGAGGTGGCCGCTGTTGCGCCAGGTCCGTCGGGGTACGACGGCCGCGAGCGCGA
>NZ_CEVIVD010000118.1:12466-14750 GCF_982290655.1 Protofrankia sp. CiP1_Cm_nod3 | reverse complement strand
TCCCCGGCGGGGGCGGGCGGCGGCGCGGAGCCACCGCCTGTCGCGGCCACCCCCGGCGGCCTGCCGTTCATCAGGGCTTCGGACGGCCTGCCGTTCACCGGGCCGCCGCCGCTCGCGGCGGTGCCGCGGTTCGCCGTGTTCCCGCCACTCACCGAGTTCCCGCGGTTCGCCGTGTTCCCGCCACCCACCGGGTTCCCGCGGTTCGCCGCGTTGCTGCCGTTCACCGGGCTGCCGCCGCTCGCGGCGCTGCCGCCGCTCGCGGCGCTGCCGCCGTTCGCCGTGTTGCCGTCACCCACCGCGTTCTCACCGGTTGCCGGGGTGTCGTCGTTCACGGGGCCGGTGTGGTTCACCGGGTGGCCGTGGCGCGGCGGGCCGCCGTCCACCGGGTTCTGCTCGGGGTCCTGTCCGGACGGGCCTGCGGCGATCTGGCCGGTGGCCGATGTGGCTATTGGTGTTGTTACTGTCGGTATTGACGTCGGTGTCGACTGTTCCGGCTGCCCGGACCGGTCCGGCTGGGTGGACGGCCGTGCCGGCCCGGACGGCTCGGCCGTGGCCGTGTCGGCGGCGGGCGGCTGGTCGGCTGCCGTGTCCCGTGCTGTGCTGGTGTTCTGGCTGGTGCTCCGGCCGGAGTCCTCGGCGCCCACGGAGCGGGCGGTGACAGCAGCCACCGTGACACCCCCGTCCCGATCGACTACTCGCCTTACCGAAATACAGACTCCACAGTAACCCTCAGTAATGCAAGTGGACTCCCGAGGGGGTGATCGGTGCGGACGGGAGTTTGATGACACCTGCGGGCAGGCGCCCGCGATGACTGCCCTGAAGATCTCGCCGTACTCCGTCGGCGATGTGACATCCCTGAGCCGGGCGGGCCAGGTAACCTCGCCCGGTGCCTGCGCTCGTGCTGATCGGTGCCCAGTGGGGCGATGAAGGCAAGGGGAAAGCGACCGACCTGCTCGGCGGTGCGGTCGACTTCGTCGTCCGGTATCAGGGGGGTAACAATGCCGGACACACCGTTGTCATCGGCGCGGAGAGCTATGCCCTGCACCTGATCCCCAGCGGCGTGCTGCGCGCGGACTGCGTGCCGGTGATCGGTAACGGCGTTGTCGTGGATCCCGGCGTCCTGCTCCAGGAGATGGACGGGCTCACCGCCCGCGGCATCGACGTGTCCCGACTGCTGATCAGCGCGAACGCACATCTGATCATGCCTCACCACCGGGCGCTCGATAAAGTCACCGAACGTTATCTCGGCAAGGCGCGGATCGGCACCACCGGCCGCGGCATAGGCCCGACCTACGGCGACAAGATCGCCCGGACCGGCATCCGCGTCCAGGACCTGCTCGACCCCGGGATCTTCCGGGCGAAGCTGGAGCTGGCGCTGCGGGAGAAGAACCAGATCCTGACCAAGATCTACAACCGGCGCGCCCTCGAGGTGGACAAGGTCGTCGACGAGTACAGCGTGTACGCGCAGCGGCTCGGGCCGCACATCGCCGACACCGGCCTCGTGCTCGACAGGGCGTTACGGGACGGCCAGGTCGTGCTCCTGGAAGGCTCCCAGGGCACCCTCCTCGACGTCGACCACGGGACCTACCCTTTCGTCACGTCGTCGAACCCGACCGCGGGCGGGGCCGCGGCCGGCTCGGGCATCGGGCCGACAAGGATCACCCGGGTGATCGGCATCTGCAAGGCGTACACGACCAGGGTCGGCTCCGGGCCGTTCCCGACCGAGCTCACCGACAAGGTCGGCGACGAGCTGCGCGCCGTCGGCGGCGAGTTCGGCGTGACCACCGGCCGGGCCCGGCGCACCGGCTGGTTCGACGCGGTGATCGCCCGCTACGCGGTGCGCGTGAACGGGCTGACCGACCTCTTCCTGACCAAGCTGGACGTGCTCTCCGGCTTCGACCGGGTACCGGTCTGCGTGGCGTACGACGTCCACGGGGTGCGGCACGACGAGATGCCGATGACGCAGACCGAGTTCCACCACGCCCGGCCGATCTACGAGGAGCTGCCCGGCTGGGGCGAGGACATCTCCCAGGCGTCGTCGTTCGACGATCTGCCGAAGGCCGCCCGCGACTACGTCAGGACGCTTGAAGAACTGGCCGGCGTGCCGGTGGCGGCCGTCGGGGTCGGCCCCGGCCGGAACCAGACGATCTCCATCCGTGACCTCGTCTGACTGACCGGCCCGACCGGAGGCAACACGGCCATGGCGGTACGGCCACGGCGTTGCGGTCGCGACAGTTCCCCGCGCAGCGGCTTCCGCGCGGGACCGGGACCGCTCCAGCCGATC
>NZ_CEVIVD010000118.1:9009-12441 GCF_982290655.1 Protofrankia sp. CiP1_Cm_nod3 | reverse complement strand
AGCGCCCGTGGTTCCCGCGCGTGACCGGGATGTCCCGGGTGGGAACCGGGATGGCCTCTTGAAGATCAAAAAAATTGTTCCGTATGATGACCGACATCCTCAGCCGCCTACCGCCGAAGTGGCCACGGACGTGGCATGCTCAGGCTCGGCCAACAGCCGATCTTCCGCTCGGCCGGCCGCCCGGTGTGCTTCCGCCCGCGCGGGGCCGAGCCGAGCGGGGACAGCCGTAGGTGTGGGAGTGTTCCGTATCACCCTTCGTTCGCATCGTGGAGGTACGCAATGAAGCGTTTCGCGCTGATCGCCCTGCTGGCCGCGGTCGCCGGTGGCGGTTTCCTCATCCGCAGGCGGAGCAGGCAGGACGTCTGAGCGCGGGCTCGTCTGCCGCCGTGAACCCATCCGCTGCCGCGAGGGCGACCGTTCGTGACAACAGGTGGGTGCGGCGAGGAGCCGTCACCGGGGCCGCTGTTGCAGCGGCCACCACGCCGAGGCGGGCGCAGCGGCCAGTACGGCGAGGAGGCCGCCCCATGGCCCCAAGGGCTGCCGCGGCAACGGACACCATGGGCGGGGACACCATGGAGGAGGACGAGGTGGCCGGGCGTATGACCGGCGTCCGCCGCGGCCGGCTGTGCCCGGTCGCGTGGCCATGCTGATGACCTCCAGATCGCTGATCTCCAGCGGCCCCGGGATCCCGGATGTCCTGCGGGAGTCCCGGGGCGGCTGATCGGCCACTGCGCTGATCGTCGTCGGGCGCGGGCCGATGTGGGCCTTGGCGGTGCCGCGTCGGCGAGAAGCCCGCACCAGATGCCGTTCGTGGAACAGGCCGATCGCGAAACAAGCCGAGGTGGGTCCTGATGGTGCGTACGGCGGCCCCGATGTCAGCCCCCTCGCAGGCTGTCCGCGAACGCGGATCTTGTGCGTGCCGTGCCGTGCCGTGGTAAAGCGGTAATGACGTCCGCCTGACGTCGACCGGCCCCTGGCCACGACCGACCGGCCGACTGTCAGGTCTCGCCCCGCCACGAATGCGGGCCGTCCTCGGTGGTGGCCCCGGAGCGTCTCCAGCGGAGACGGGTCACTATCCGCGACCGTCCGCGCAGGCCATGATCTGGACGAGTCTGTCGTTGTGCACGCTTTTCGGCCGCAAAAGCGTGCACAACGACAAACATACGGCGATCTTCTCCGCTCACCGGCAGCCGGTAGCGGCGTCCGGTGACATATGCCATCGATGGTGTACCACGCATGGTCACCCGGCCGGCGCTTTATGCGCCGGTCCGCGCGTCCGGATCCCGCTTCGGTCCGGAATCCTCCCGGCGCTGGTGATGAACATGTTGCTGCGGCCGGCGCCGATCACTTTACCGCGCACAGCTGTGTGACCCACGCCGGTCGGCATTGTTTTCGACATGTTTCGGCTTGTACATCGGGACGTACCGGCTGCGCACCGTCGCCGCTTCGTGATGTCCGTAAACTCGGCCGGGCCCGGGTATGCTCGAGTTCGTGCACCGCTATGATGTCGACAGCGAGATTCTGACGCAGGCCGTCGTCAACTATGCGCGGGAGCGACTACGCCTCAGCCCCGTTCCCCTGGACGGTACCCGCTCGCGCGCGGAGCTGACCGCCGCGGTGGGGGAGACAATAACCTCGGACGGTATCGGTGGCGTCGAGGCGCTCCGGGTTTTCGACGAGCTCCTCTCCCAGGCGTGTATTTCGGTCGACCACCCCCGCAACCTCTCGTTCATACCGGCGGCGCCCACCAGGGCGGCGATACTTTTCGACCTCGTCGTCGGGGCTTCGTCCGTATACGCGGGGAGCTGGCTGGAGGGTGCCGGCGCCGTGTACGCGGAAAACCAGGCACTGCGCTGGCTGTCCGATCTCGCCGGTTTTCCGCCCGAGGCCGGTGGGGTCTTCGTCCAGGGCGGGACGATCGGGAACCTCTCCGCGCTCGTCGCGGCCAGGTACCGGATGCGGACGCGGGACGGCGCCACCCGGCGTGGCGGCCGGCCCGCCGTGTGGCGTATCGCCTGCGGTGCCGAGGCGCACTCCTCGCTCGAGACCGCCGCCCGGGTCATGGGCGCGGAGCTCCTGGTGGTCCCGGCGGACGCCGAGGGCCGTCTCACCGGCCCCGCGCTGGCCCACGCCCTGGACAAGGCGGATCCCGACGTCCGCGACAGCGTGTTCGCCGTCGTGGCGACGGCCGGCACCACCCAGTTCGGCATTGTCGACGACATCCGCGGAATTGTCGACACGGCCCATGAACGGGGCCTGTGGGCGCATGTCGACGGGGCGTACGGGCTGGCCGCGCTGGCCGCAGAACCGGTCCGTCATCTCTTTGCCGGAATAGCCGACGCGGATTCTTTCATTGTCGATCCGCACAAATGGCTGTTCGCTCCGTTCGACGCCTGCGCGCTGATCTACCGGGAACCGGCGCTGGCCCGCGCGGCACACGCCCAGAAAGCGGGCTATCTGGAGGTCCTCGAAACCGCTGACGACTGGAACCCCGCGGACTACGCGATCGGTCTCTCACGGCGTGCGCGCGGCCTGCCCTTCTGGTTCTCACTGGCTACGCACGGTACCCGCGCCTACGGTGCCGCCGTGGAGAAGTCACTGGCCACCGCCCGGGCCGCGGCTGATCAGATAAGGGCACTGCCCTACGTGGAGCTCGTGCGTGAGCCGCAGCTTTCCGTAGTGGTCCTGCGCCGCCTGAACTGGACACCGGAAAACTACTACGAGTGGACGGAGAAACTGTTGCGGACGGGTTTTGCCTTTGTCACCCCGACCGTCCACGAGGGGGAGACGGTGACCCGTTTCGCGATCGTCAACCCGTGCACCGAACCGTCCGACATCGCCGCCATCCTCGGCAGCATGGCCTGACGGCATGGCCTGACGATATGGCCTGACGATATGGCCTGACGGCATGGCCTGACGGAACACGGCATGCCCCCGACCGCCCTGCTTCCGGCAGCTCACCGCGCCTACCGCCGCGACCACAGCCCGGAGCCGGGCCTCGAAGACAACTGAGACCGGACCGGCGACGGAGCCGGCAACGGACGGATCGCCCGGGGCGTGCGCCCATGGACTGCCGTGTGCGGATGCCAGGCGCTGCGCGCCGGGGGTTTCCCGTGGAGGCCTGCGGGGGCTCGGCCCCCGCGGCTGGCATAAAGCCATCCGCCCATGGTGCGCCAGCACATGGGTACCCAAGGATGGCGGTGGAGGTGGGATTTGAACCCACGGAGGGGTTGCCCCCTCACACGCTTTCGAGGCGTGCGCCCTCGGCCACTAGGCGACTCCACCGTTTGTCAGCTTACTGGATGCCGTGGTGGGGCGGAGCGGCGCGTCCCCGCCAGCCCGGCCCCGTACCCGCCGGCGGCCCGCGCTGCCCCGGCCTGGCTGCCCGTCCTGACAGCCAGGCGTCCTGACAGCCGCCGACGGATTCGGCTC
>NZ_CEVIVD010000118.1:0-8699 GCF_982290655.1 Protofrankia sp. CiP1_Cm_nod3 | reverse complement strand
GGACGGTGGCGCGGTTCGTGTTTTCCGGATCGTGGTTCCGTGCCGCTCGGTTCGTGATCAGGATGGCGGCCGGTTCCGGCGGGCCGCGAAGAAGTCCGCCAGCAGGCGCGCGCACTCCTGTTCCCGCACGCCCGTGACCACCTCGGCGCGGTGGCGGAGGCGTGGGTCGCGGACGGTGTCCCACAGCGAGCCGGCGGCGCCTGCCTTGGGGTCGTACGCGCCGTAGACGAGGCGGCCCACCTGGGCCAGGAGCAGCGCGCCCGCGCACATCGCGCACGGCTCCAGGGTGACGACCAGGGTCGTCCCGGGCAGCCGCCAGGTGCCGGCATGTGCCGCGGCGGCGCGCAGCGCCACGACCTCGGCGTGGGCGGTCGGGTCCCGCTCGGCCTCGCGGGCGTTGCGGCCCCGGCCGATGATCGTTCCGTCGGCGTCGGCGACCACGGCGCCGACCGGGACGTCCCCGGTTGTCAGGGCCCGCCGCGCCTCTGCCAGGGCGGCGCCCATCAGCGCGGCGAGGCCGGGCGTGCCCGGGTGGGGGAGGCCCCCCATGTCAGCTCCCGATCTCGTCCAGGATGTCGGCGCAACCGGCACGCTCGCTGATCGCCGTCACCACGTCCGCCGGCAGGAGGCCCTCTTCCGTGATCAGTTCGAGTAGCGTGTCGGCGTCCGTGCCGAGATCGGCGAGCAGGTCGAGGTCACCGACGGGCTGTCCGCCGGCCGGTGTGTCGTCGGAGTCGTCGTCGAGGCCACGCCGGCCCACCGGTGGCAGCGCGCTGGCGAAGAGCCGGTCGGCGAGGGCCGAGGTGAACAGCACCCGGTGGTCGGACAGGAACACCCGTGGGTCGCTGATGTCGCCTTCCACCCGCACGATGCCCAGGTACTCGTCATCCTCCTCGACGAAGGCGACGGCGAGCTCGGGGGAGATGTCGTGCAGCAGCTCCGCAAGTATGTCAAGGTCGTCGATGTTGTCGAGGTCGATCTCATGCGCGCTCCAGCGTCCGCGGATGCGGCCGATGGCGCTGGCTTTCTGGGTCACCGAGTTCTCCCACGGTCTTGTGTCGCGTCCATACCAACTCCGAGTGCCCACCCGGCGGCCACTGGCTCCGAGCGTCCGCCCGGCGCCGGCGGCCCGCGGTCCCCGGCCGGGCCGCATCCCCGCCCGGGCCGCTTGTCACGACGGGGCACAGCGGTAGCGGTCCCTACGGACCGGCTGCTCGGTCCATGACGGCCGTCCGCTCGCGTCACCCTGCCGTACCCTGCTCTGTCCCGCCCGGACAGTGATGTCCCGCCCGCGACGCACCCCTGTCGTGCCTGCCTTTGCCGTACCTGCCCCGATGGGGCGCGCCCTTGCCGGACATGCCTGGTGGACAGCCGTCCGGCGCACGTCTTATCACACCTCGTACCACACTCGTACCCCGCCTGTTCGCCACTGCCCGGAGGATGTTCCGAGGCCGCTCTGGAGCTGGTCCGGGACCGACATGGGACGGGTATGACGGGGTGTCGGTCACCGGCGCGGCGGCCCGTGGCACGCTGGGGAGGCGATGAGCACACCCTTCCCGCGCCGGTTCTCCGCCCGCACCCGTGCCGCCCTTGCTGTGGAGAAACTCGCGTCCTCGGCTTCCCGCCAGCTGGGACGCGGATCCGGTGAGATGATCGGCGGCAAGCTTGCCCTGCGGGTCTCCCCGGAGATCCTGTCCGAGGTCGCGGCCGGGCAGCTGGTGGCCTGCGTCAGCGGGACCAACGGCAAGACCACGACCACCCGGCTGCTGGCCCGCGCGCTGGGCACGCTCGGCCCGGTCCGCAGCAACAGCGGTGGCGCCAACATGGCGGCGGGCGTGCTGGCCGCCCTGTCCAAGCCGCCCTACGACGCGGCCGCCGCGCTCGAGGTGGACGAGATCTGGCTGCCCAAGGTGGCCAGGCAGATCCAGCCCCGCGCGGTCATCCTGCTCAACATCAGCCGTGACCAGCTCGACCGGTCGAACGAGACCCGGCGGATCGCGAGCCTCTGGCGTGATCTCGGCGCCGAGCTGCCCGGCGCGACCGCGATCGCCAACGCCGACGACCCGCTGGTGGCCTGGGCCGCCGCCGGCTGGTCGAACCAGGTCTGGGTGTCGGCGGGCCAGAACTGGACGGCGGACGCGATGGTGTGCCCGCAGTGCGCCAGCCTGCTGCACCGCAACGCCACGGGCTGGTGGTGCGGCTGCGGGCTGGCCCGGCCTGAGCCCCTTGTCTCGGTCACCGGGCCGCACGAGCTGCTCTGGTTCGGCCGTCACCTCACGGCGTCGATCGACCTGCCCGGCCGGGTGAACCTCGGCAATGCGGCGATGGCCGCCGCGGCGGCGAAGCTCTTCGGGGTCGAGGTCGAGCAGGCGCTGGCCGCGATGACCGGCCTTGAGGACGTCCAGGGCCGCTACCAGGAGGTCGAGCTCGGCGACTCCGGTACCCGCGGGCGGCTGCTGCTGGCGAAGAACCCGGCCGGCTGGGTGGAGATGATGGAGCTGCTCAACAGCACGCCCACCCGGCCGGTGATCGTTGACTTCAACGCGCAGACCGCTGACGGGCGTGACCCGTCGTGGATCTGGGATGTCCCGTTCGAGCGGCTGCGGGGCCGGCGGGTGCTGGTCACCGGTGGGCGCAAGGAGGACATGAGCGTCCGGCTGGCATACGCGGAGATCCCGCACACGGTCCATCCCGATGCCGAGAGCGCGGCGGCGGTTCTGGACGAGAAGATCGTCGATGTGGTCGCGAACTACACCGCCTTCCGCGACATCCTGGGGCGGGTCGCCCCGGTGAGGACGAACAGTTGACCAAAAAGGTGACCAAAAAGGTGACCATCCACGGTGACATGACCGGGGCCGCGGCATGAGCCGGGAGTCGGCGACCCGGATCGCCCTGATCTACCCGGAGCTGCTCGGGACGTACGGCGACGGCGGCAACGCGACCGTGCTGGCGCAGCGGCTGCGCTGGCGTGGCCTGCCGGCCGAGGTGATCGGCGTCCCGGCCGGGGAGCCGGTGCCGGCCGGCTGCGACATCTATCTGCTCGGCGGCGGTGAGGACGAGCCGCAGGTGCTGGCCGCCGAGGGGCTGCGCCGCAACAGCGCGATCGCGCACGCGGTGGCCCAGGGCGCGGCCGTGCTCGCGGTGTGCGCCGGATACCAGGTGATCGGTGCGTCCTTCCCCGCCGGTGAGGGCCGTATCCACGACGGCCTGGGCCTGGTGGACGTGGAGACGCGACGCTCGTTCGAGCAGCCGGTGCCGCCACGCGCGGTCGGTGACATCGTCGTCGAGCCCGTCCCCGAGCTCGAGCTGCCGTTGCTGCTCGGCTACGAGAACCACGGGGGACGTACCCGGGCACTGCCCAACGGGCACGGCCGGCCGCTCGGGATCGTGCGCAAGGGGGTCGGTAACGGTACCCCGGACCACACCGACGGTGTCGTGGACGGCCGTGTGATCGGTACCTACCTGCACGGTCCGGTCCTCGCGCAGAACCCGGCCCTGGCCGACCTGCTGTTGTCCTGGGTGCATGGCTGGCTGCCGGAACTGGCCGGCCCGCCGGAGACGGAGGTGCTGCGCCAGGCACGCCTGCACGCCCTGGACGTCCATGCCTGACCCGGGGCCGGGCGGCCGCGGGGAACCTTCGGTGGGCGCGGGAAGCAGCCGGGGGGCCTGCGCCCGGACGCGGGGGGAGCGGCCTGTCGCCCGGTGCCCGGCCGTCGGCCGTCAGTCCGTCCTGACGGCCGGCGGGGTGGCGGGTGCGGGACACGGCTCGTCGTGCTGCGGCGGCAGATGGGCGCGGTCGTGTTCGGCGATCGCCACGTTCAGCCGGCTCAGCAGCGCGCCGAAGACACCGAGTTCCTCCTGGTCCCAGGTGCGTACCAGGGTATTGATTTTTTCTACCCGTGCGGAGCGGGTGGCGAGGTAGCGTTGCTGGCCGCGGGTGCTGAGTCTCACCAGCGTCGCCCGCCGGTCGCTGGGATCGGTGGCGCGTTCCACCAGCCCGGCCGTGACAAGCGCGGCGATCTGGCGGCTCACCGTGGAGATGTCCAGGGCGAACACCGTGCCCAGGGTGGTCAGCCGTACGGCGCCGTGTTCGTGGATGTGGCTGAGCAGCAGGTAGGCGGAGCGGTCCAGAACCGTCCCGGACTCGCCGGCGATGGCCATCCGGAAGCGTTCGGCGCGCCGGCCGAACACCGACAGCTCGTGTTCAATCTTGATCAGTCGATGGTCGAGTTCCTGACCACTGTCCACTTCGGCCTCACCCCTGTTCCGGCAGCCGTATGCCCCGCAATCCGATGTTGTCGAGATTCTGGTGGATACACCACGTCAACGAACGAGCCGTGCCGTGGTTGCCGTACCGGACATGCCTGTTTGACTACTTTTAGTAGTCAATCGGTATCGCAAGCTGACTGGGTGTGAGACAGCGCACTCCGGGTGGCCCCGACTTGCCCGCGACGCGAGGCGAATCTGCCGAATCGACGGCTCCTGGTGTGGTTCGGTTGTCTCGTGGTGTCGAATCCGCTGAAAGCCGGGAAACAGCTATGGGCCAAGAACCGCAAGCGGGTGCTGATCATCGGTGCCGTGCTCGTGGTCGCCTGGATCTACGTGTCTCGCTCGGGTAGCCCGGATACCGAGCGGGCGAAGATACCGGCGGGGTACGCCTCCGCCGAACGCGAGCTCGCCGTTCATGCCGACGCCGACCCCGGCAAGCCCCTGCCGCTGGTCCTCGTCCTGCATGACAACAACAGCGACGCGGCTGCGATCGAAAAGATCACCGAAGCCTCGACGCTTGCCGACCGGCAGCACTTCGCCGTGGTCTACCCGGAAGCCGTGGACGGCGAATGGAGGTTGGACGACCCCCGGGGCGCGGACGTGCAGTACCTGCGTGACGTCGTGCGCTACGTGTCGGAGAAGCGGTCGAAGATCGACCAGTCCAAGATCTACATCTGGGGTCTTGGCGAAGGTGGGCGGGCCGCCCTCACGATTGCCTGCGGGGCGCCTGACAACAACCTGAAGTTCGCCGCCGTCGCGGTGGTGGGGCCGGTCGGGCAGGTCCCGAACTGCCCGTCGGGAACCCATGTCCAGCATGTCGACGGGACGTGGGACAAGCAGGTCACGCGCAGCCTGTGGGACTTCTCCAGGAAGCCCAAGGCGTAGGAGCGGGCATCCGGGGTTGGGAGGCCCGCGGAGAAGGCGTCTGATGAGGTTCCAGCCTCGGCCGCGCATCCGGTCGGTGGGAGAGGGCGGCTCCCGCCGACCGGCCGGACTGTGGGGGGGGTCCAGTACGACCGGCCGACGGAAGCCTCTTGTTCCGCCGGGCTTTCCGAGCTGGGGGGGTTGGCTCGGTCCAACCAGCGGAAGTCATCATCGCGGGATGCCGCGGAGCGCCGCCAGGCCGGTGTCGACGTCGACAAGATCGACCTGGCGGCAAGGTTCACGCACAATCGGAGGGGGAGGCCGCGCGGGAACCCGCCTGTGAATTGTTTCTACAGTATATTGGTTGCCACTACGCGAAGCCGCGTACTGACAGCCGGATGTGGACGCGGGCTGACCGGTTCGCTCAGAAAACCCGGCCGACGGAATATGACGTGGTATAGATGGCCCTCAGCGAGACGACATCACCTGACTTGGGTGCCACCCACATCTTACCATCGCCCGCATAAATACCGACGTGGTAGATGTTACCTGGTGCGCCGTAGAAAATCAGGTCACCTGGCTGCTTGTTGTACTGCGATATCCTGGTGGTCGCCTCGTACTGTCCCTCGGCGGTGCGGGGGATGTTGCGTCCCAGCTGCTTGAAGACGTACTGGACCAGTCCTGAGCAGTCGAACGTGTAGGGGCCCTCAGCGCCATAGACGTAGGGCTTCCCGGCCTGCTGGGCCGCGAGATACACCGCCCGTTCACCCAGCGAGCTGGCGGCCGCGAGCGCGCCCGAGATGGCGTTGCTCATGGTCGGGGCATCGAGGCCAGTGATCTGGGGAGAGCGCTGCACGGGCGGGGTGTTGGGAATCACGGTCAACGTGCCGACGTTCGTCGACCGTGTCGAGCGCAGGGCGTCGGTCCCGTCGAAAATCGCAGTGATCTGCGTGGTGGTGAGAACCTTCGCGGTGTAGCTGGTGAAGCCCTGCTCGTTGGTGTAGAGGTGCTTGAAGGTGGCCCATCCCTCCGGCAGCTTCACCTGGACCTTGACAAGCTGATTGACCAGCGGTGCGTGGGTGACCGCGTCCTCGAGGGAGAACCCCATCTCCACCGGCTGGTCGGCCTTCACGGAGACGTCCGGATTCGTGACTTTGAGCACGACGCCGTTCTTGGGATGCAGGTCGGTCTGGTTGAGTACCTGGCTGGTGACCGATCCGGAACCACCCGTGGACAGCGGATTGATGGTCGAGGTGCGCAGGTTGGCCAGTGACGCCTGGCTGCCGAACTGTGATCCAAGCGTTATCGGCGAGGTGACGGAGGCATCGTCGGAGTTCGAGTCGGCCGTGGCGCATCCGGCCAGGGCGACACCGGACACCGCGACGGTACCGGTGGTCACCACGGCGACAGCGGCCCGGGCTCGCGAGCGGCCCGTTCCGGGCTGCGGCGCGGGCGCGCGATGCCGGCCGCGTGCCGGACGGTCGACGTGCCGGTCGATCGGGTGCTGGCGGGACGACGGCGCAGCCGCCTGCGACGAACGCGATCGTACTGCTGGATCAGGCTGCACATCATGCGCAGACAAGGTTGTGATCCTTCCCGTTCGCCTGCGAGGTGAGCTGTCGGGTTCGGGCTGGGCTGCCCGGTGGGTCGCGCGACCATCGCGCTGCACACTTCACCCCGAGGGCGACACCGCGGTTCGATGCCGTCCGGTGGAGGATGGGTCCCCCGCTCCTGCCCTGGTGACGACTCGGAGGGAACACCGGGACCGTGGGCAGGATTCGGCAGTTCGGCCCGGTGCGTCGTGACGTCGGCGCGAGACTAGTTCATACGGATGGCGCTAGTAAACACTAGTCCCTCACAACTACCCCAAGTAGTTGTATGAAGTGTCATAACCGGCTCTTCTACCCCATCCTCCTTCGCCGGCCGGGGCGGCGCCGGGTGCGACCGGCTGGCTTGTGGCCTTCGGTCGCCCGACTGACGTGCCGCTTTCCGTGACTTGCGGGATGCGGAGGATGACAATACGCCATAGCGGCGACAGACGGTCGACCAGGAGCCTTCGAGTACAGATAGTGAGCAATACTGCTACGTTAAGTAGCGATCAAGGCTGCCCATTGGCGGTACTCTGCTCTTTTTACGAAAATTGTCCGATTGGTTGATGCCGAGTTGTCGGCCTTCTGACGCGTGTCGGAATGTGACGTCGTACTCTGGCAGTGCCTCGTCCGGATCGGTCCTTCCAGGTCAGTCACGTGATCAGGGCAGCGTGACGGATGATCAGGAATCGTGCCGATGCTCCCCGGGGAGGCGCTCGCCATGACGCGGTCCGCGTCGGGGTCCGTGCCGGACGGGCGTGGTGTGCGCCAGCCGGACGCGCCCGCCTCCCGGCCGCGTCCTCGCCGGGTGGGCGTTGTTGTGATTGGCGCGGGTGTCGCGGGCCTGGTGGCCGCGGTCGTGCTGGCTCGTCGGGGTATCGACACGCTCGTGCTCGAGGCCGCCAGCCGGGCCAGGGTGGAAAGCCGTCCACGCGCCGGGCTGCTCGGGCCGGCGGCGGTGGACGCCCTGGAGCGCAACGGGCTCGCCGACGGCCTGCGAGCCGAAGGTGTGCCGCACCACGACTGTGAGTTCCGACATCGTCGCAGAGCGTTTGTCGTCGAGTATGCTCGCCATGCGGGCGGACGCCACCACGTTGTCTACCCGCAGCAGAAGCTTGTCGCCGACCTGGTTGCCGCCTACCTTGCCGCGGGTGGCGTCATCGAGTTCGGCGTCACTGACGTGATGTTGGGCGCGCTGGCCTCCGACCACCCCGCCGTCTCCTTCGTCACGGCCGGCGGGCAGCGGCAGGTGGTGGAAAGCCGTTTCATCGCGGGCTGCGACGGCCATCATGGTGTTTCCCGAGGATCGATCCCCGAGGGCGCGTTACGCTCCATCCGGCAGCGCGACAGCGCATGGGCCTGGCTCGCGGTCCTGGCCGCGGTCGCCCCGTCCACCGATAAGATCATTTATGGGGTCAGTCCCCGGGGGTTCGCCGGCCACATGCTGCGCGACCACCGGACAAGCCGCTTCTACCTACAGGTGGAGGCCACCGCCGACGCCGCGGCCTGGCCGGCCGGGCGGATCTGGGCGGAACTGCACGCCCGGCTCGCCGTGGACGCCGACTGGGAACTGGCGGAAGGGCCGCTGCTGGAGCCGCCGAACGTCATCACGATGGACTCGGTCTTCTACGAACCGATGCGCTTCGGGCGCCTCGTACTGGCCGGGGACGCCGCGCGCCGGGTACCACCGGCGGCGGCCAAGGGCGCCGGGCTCGCCATCGTTGACGGCGAGACACTCGCGCTCGCGGTGGTGGCAGCCCTGCACGACGCGGACGAACGCCCGCTGGACGCCTACTCCGAGGTGTGCCAGGGCCGGGCCTGGCTGGCACAGGAAGCATCGGCGAAACTTTTACGGATGGTCAACGTCGAGCTCGCCGACCCGTTCGCCCGGCGCCTGCAGGACGTTCGCCTGGACCGCCTCCGGACCTCACCGGTCGCCGCCGCCGAATTCGCGGAACACTACCTCTCCCCCTCCCC
>NZ_CEVIVD010000117.1:13799-16119 GCF_982290655.1 Protofrankia sp. CiP1_Cm_nod3 | reverse complement strand
GCATCCCCCGCATCCCCTTCCGCCGCCTCGGGGCCCGCCATGTCGGTCCCCGCCCCGCCGAGGCCCGGGCCGGCCGCCCTGTCGGTGCCGTCGCGGCAGCGGCCGTCGTTCCCGTCGGCGTCGAGCTCCGCCTCGTCACTGGTCTCGTCCCGCGCCTCGCGGGCCGGCCGGGCCAGGGGCTCGAAGCCGTCCAGGTCGTCGGTGCGCCGGCTCGGCGCCGGGCTGGTACAGGTGCCCGAGACGACCGTCCCGGACCCGGCCTCGCTGGTACGGACCAGCCCGGTGGTGCCGGAGAACAAGCGGTTCTGCCGCAACCGCGGCTGCGAGCAGCCGGTGGGACGCAGCCGGCAGGGGCGGCCGGGCCGTACGACCGGCTTCTGCGTCCACTGCCAGCGGCCGTTCTCGTTCGAGCCGGGGTTACGCCCCGGCGACAGGATCGGCCCCCCGGTGAGCTCCAGCGACAGGGCCCCCCGCTACGAGGTGGTGGGCGCGATCACCCATGGCGGCCAGGGCTGGATCTATCTGGCCCTCGACCACAGCGTGGAGGGCCTGCGGGTCGTGCTCAAGGGGCTGCTCGACGTCGGGGACGCCAGCGCCCACAGCGCCGCCATCGCCGAGCGGCGCTTCCTCGCGTCCGTCGACCACCCGACGATCGTCAAGATCTACACTTTCGTCGAGCATGCCGGGACCGGCTACATCGTGATGGAGTACGTCGGCGGGACGTCACTGCGCGAGCTGCTCAGGCGGCGCCGCGCGGCGCTCGGCCAGCCGGACCCGCTGCCGGTGGCGGAGGCGGTCTCCTACCTGCTCGCGGTGCTGCCGGCGTTCGCCTACCTGCACCGCAACGGCCTGCTGTTCTGCGACTTCAAGCCGGACAACGTGATGCTCGGGCAGGACACCCTCAAGCTCATCGACCTCGGCGCGGTCCGCCGGGCCGACGACGTCAGCAGCGACGTCTACGGCACGCCGGGCTACCAGGCACCGGAAGTCGGCAACCAGTTACCATCGGTAGCCTCCGACCTGTACACGCTGGGACGCACGCTGGCCACGCTGATCCTGGACTTCCGTGGCAACACCTCCACGTACAAGCATTCGTTACCGCCGCCGGACGACCACCCGCCGCTGCTCCGCTACGACTCGCTGCACCGGTTCCTGCTGAAGGCCACCGCATCTTCGCCGGACGACCGGTTCGCCAGCGCCGACGAGATGCACGACGAGCTGCTGGGCGTGCTGCGCGAGGTCGTGGCCGCGGAACGTGGCATGCCGGCGCCCGCCCCGAGCCGGCGGTTCACCGGCGACACCCACCTGACCGGCGAGAACCCGGACGGCAGCCGGGCCGAGCCGGCCGCCTCCGTGCTGCCGACGTTGCGGGTCGATCCCGACGACCCGGCCGCCAGCACGCTCGCCGCGCTGCCGGACACCGACGCCGCCGCGCTCGCCGAGCTGCTGGCGGCGATCCAGCCGGCCACCGTCGAGGTGCGGCTGCGGCTGGCCCGCGCCCAGCTCGACGCCGGCCGGTACGAACAGGCCCGCCGGACGCTCGACGCGATCGAGGACGAGGACCCGTGGGACTGGCGGGCCGGCTACTACCGTGGCCTGGTCGCGCTGGCCGAGGGCGACGTCGCCACCGCGCGCGCCGAGTTCGACGGCGTCTACAGCGAGGCGCCGGGCGAGCTCGCGCCCAAGCTCGCGCTGGCACTGGCCGCCGAGGCCGACGGCGACACGGGCTACGCCGAGCGGATGTACGACGTGGTGTCGAGCACCGACGACTCGTTCACCAGCGCGGCGTTCGGGCTGGCCAGGGTGCGGACGGCGGCCGGGGACCGGCAGGGCGCCGCCGACGCCTACCGGCGGGTGCCGCCGACGTCGGCGGCCTATCTCGACGCCCAGGTCAGGCTCGCCCGGCTGCTGGGGACGGTGACGGCCGCCGGTCCGCCCGACCGGGCCGGGCTGGCCGAGGCGTCGGCCGTCCTCGGCCGGCTCACCCTGGACCCGGCCCGGCGCGCCGCGCTGGAACGCGACCTGCTGGCCACCGCCGTCGACCTGGTGGGCTCCGGCGCCGTCGTGCCGGACGACTCGGTGACGGTGGTGAGGCGGCCGCTGCGCGAGGAGGACCTGCGGTTCGGGCTCGAGGCTGCCTACCGGGAGCTGGCCAGGCTGGCACCCACCGTCGACGGCCGGTACTCCTACGTCGACGAGGCGAACCGGGTCCGGCCGAGGACTCTGACGTGAGCCCGCACCCGGACATCGACGACGGTGTCGTGACCGACGGCCCGGCCGCCACAGGCCCGGCCGCCACAGGCCCGGCCGCCACAGGCCC
>NZ_CEVIVD010000117.1:10893-13261 GCF_982290655.1 Protofrankia sp. CiP1_Cm_nod3 | reverse complement strand
TCCCCGGGCCGTGCCGGAGCTGCGGCGCGGCCGAGTTCGACGGCGACGGCTTCTGCACGACCTGCGGGAGGCAGCGGGACCCCGGCGCGCCGGGCGCGCCCGGCCGGCAACTGCCGCCCGACCGGGTCGAAACCGACCTCGGCCGGATCGCGGGGGTCAGCGACCGGGGCCTGGCGCACCGGGACAACGAGGACGGGATGGGCATGGCGCTGGGGCCGTGGCCGGTCGCCGTGGTCTGCGACGGCGTGTCGACCGCGCCCGACTCCGGCCCGGCGGCGCGGGCGGCGGCCACGGCGGCCGTCGAGTCGCTGGTCGCCGCCGCGGCCGGCGCCGGGCGCGGGCCGCGGGCCGCGGCCCCGCACCGGGCTGGCGCGGACGCGCTGGGCGCCGCGGCCGCGGCCGCCCAGCGAGCGGTGCTGGACCGGCCGGTCGCCACCCCCGGCGCCGCGCCGGCGTGCACGTTCGTGGCCGCGGTCGTCATCGACAGTGTGCTGTCCGTCGGCTGGCTCGGCGACAGCAGGGTGTACCTGCTCGGTACCGACGGCCCGGTGCGGCTCACGGCCGACGACACGCTCGCCGCACACGCCGCGAGCGCCGGTCTCATCCCGGCGGAGGCCGCCGAGACGGCGCCGGGAGCGCACACGATCACCCGCTGGCTCGGCCCCGACAACGGCGGCAACGTGGTCCCGCAGGTCGGTTCCGCCCGGCTGACCGGTCCCGGCCGGGTGGTGGTGTGCAGCGACGGGCTGTGGAACTACGCCTCGGACCCGCAGGTGCTCGCCGCCCACGTGGCCTCGGCCGGCACCGCTGCGGCACCGATCGACGTCGCCCGGCACCTGGCCGACGTCGCCCTGCGCGCCGGTGGGCACGACAACATCACCGTCATCGTCCTCGATGTACCCGACGACCTCACCCCCGGAGACCTTGATGGTCACGTTCAGCAGTGATGTCAACCAGAACGCGTACCTGAGCGAGGGCGCCACCGACGTCCACGCGGTGGTGACGGTCAAAGCGGTGACGGACAGTGCCGAAATCGTGTCCGACGGCCCGGCCGGCACGGGCGCGGGCCCCGGCACCGCGGAAGTGATCATCATCGACTCCTCCGGGTCGATGGAGGGCAAGAAGATCACCGAAGCCCGGCGCGCGGCCGCCGTCGCGATCGACACGCTGCCCGACGGCGTGGCGTTCGCGGTGGTCTCGGGCAACAGCTCCGCCCGGGTCGTCTACCCGACAAGCCAGACCGGTCTCGCCGAGGCGTCGGCGGCGACCAGGTCGGCGGCGAAGCAGGCGGTGCACGACATCCGCGCGGGCGGCGGCACAGCCATCGGCCAGTGGCTGACGCTGACCCGCTCGCTGATGGAGACCCGGCCCGGCGCGGCCCGGCACGCCATCCTGCTCACCGATGGCCAGAACTGGGAGAGCGAGGACGTCTTCGCCGCCGCGCTCGCCCGGTGCGAAGGCGTGTTCCAGTGCGACTGCCGGGGGGTGGGCGCCGACTGGCGGGTGTCCGAGCTGCGCCAGATCGCGAGCCTGCTGCTCGGTTCGGTGGAGCTGCTGCGGACTCCGGAACAGATGGCGGACGACTTCCGGGCGGTGGTCGCCGCGGCCACCGCCCGGGCCGTTCCCGACGTGACGTTACGGGTGTGGACGCCCAAGGGCGCGGCCGTCCGGTTCCTGCGGCAGGTCTACCCCGAGGTCGACGACCTGACCGGCCGCGGCGGCGACGTCAACGAGCGGACCCGTGACTACCCGACCGGCGCCTGGGGCGCCGGCACCCGCGAGTATCACCTGTGCGTCGACGTCGTGCCCGGTCCGGTCGGTACCAGGAAGCTCGCCGCCAGGGTGACCCTCGTCGCCGGCGACACCAAGCTGTCGGAAGCCCTCGTCCTGGCCGTCTGGACGGACGACACCGACCTGTCGACCCGGATCAACGACAAGGTCGCCCACTACACCGGTCAGGAGGAGCTGGCGCGGGCGATCCAGGAGGGCATCGAGGCGAGGGCGCTGGGCGACGACGCCACCGCCGCCACCAGACTGGGCCGGGCGACGCAGCTCGCCGCCGAGGCCGACGACGAGGGCACGCTCCGGCGCCTGGCCAAGGTGGTCGACATCGACGACCCGGCGACCGGGAAGGTACGCCTCAGGCGCGACGTCGACGCGCTGGACGAGATGGACCTGGACGTGTCGTCCACCAAGACGGTGCCGGCGAAGCGGTGAGCGCCCGCTGCCAGGAGGGGCACCTGTCGCAGACCTACGACTGGTGCGACCAGTGCGGCATCCTGATCGCCGCCGAGCAGCCGCCCCCGGCGCCGCACGCCGTCCCGCCCGAGCCGGGGCCGTCACAGCCGTTACGACCGCCGCACCCGTT
>NZ_CEVIVD010000117.1:7781-10119 GCF_982290655.1 Protofrankia sp. CiP1_Cm_nod3 | reverse complement strand
GGCACCGGCATCGGCATCGGCGCCGGACAGCACGCCGAGCGGCTGGGAGGCGGAGGTCACGCCGGACCAGGCGTTCTTCGACCGCGGTTCGGAGGAGGGCGTGTCGTTCCCGGCGACCGTCGTCACCCGCGTGCTCGCGCTGCGCGGCTCGCGCTCGCTCATCGGCCGGCAGAGCCGCTCCCGCGGCTACTACCCCGACGTCGACCTGTCGGTGACGCCCGAGGACAGAGGGGTCTCGCGCACCCACGCGATGCTCGACCACCCGCCGGACGGCACGCTGACCATCACCGACCTGGGGTCGTCCAACGGCACCTACCTCGACGACGAACTGGCGCCGCTGGCCCGCGGCGTGGCCGTCCCGCTGCGCGACGGGTCACGCATCTACGTCGGCTCGTGGACCCGCATCACGGTCCGGCGCCGATAGGCGCGGCTCCCCCTCGCCACCGCCCGCGCAGTCCATGATCGGCGCGGGTGTGCTGCCGGGTACGCTCCTGTGCCGCGTCGGCGTACGCGGTGACGACCTCGCGCCGGTCTCCCGCGGGCCCGGCCCGGCCGTCACGAGCCGCTGGTGCCGGCCGTCCAGGAGGCGTGCAGGCGCTGGTACACGCCGGGGACGGCGACCAGCTCCGCGTGGGTGCCCTGCTGGACGATCCGGCCGGCGTCGACGACGACGACCAGGTCCGCGGACTCGGCCGTGGACAGCCGGTGGGCGATCGTGACCGACGTCCGCCCGCGGGTGATCTCGCGCAGCGCGCCGGCCAGCCGCACCTCGGTCGCCGGATCCACCGCCGACGTCGCCTCGTCGAGGACGAGCAGGTCCGGGGCGGCGACCTGGGCGCGGGCGAGCGCCACCAGCTGGCGCTCGCCCGCGGCCAGCAGGCTGCCGCGCTCACCGACGCGGGCCCGCACGCCGTCGGCGAGCCCGCTGATCCAGTCGGCGAGCCCCAGCGCGCCGAACGCGTCCAGAACATCACGGTCAGTGGCGTCCGGACGCCCGTAGCGGACGTTGTCGGCGATGCTCGCGTCGAAGAGGAACCCCTCCTGCGGGACCATCACGACCCGCCGGCGCAGCGCGGCGAACCGCACCCGTGCCAGTGGCACCCCGGCGACGAGCACCTGGCCGGCGGCCGGATCCACCAGGCGGACGAGCAGCCGGGCGAGCGTGGTCTTGCCCGACCCGGTCTCGCCGACCACCGCGACCCGGCTGCCGGCCGCGATCCGCAGGTCGACGCCGCACAGCACGGGCGGGCCGCCCGGATAGGCGAACGAGACCCGCTCGAAGCACACCGACAGCGGGCCGGCGGGCAGCTCCCGCCCGTCCGGGCCGGGATCGGGCACGTCATGCGGGGTGTCCAGCACGTCCAGGACGCGGCGCAGCCCGGCGAGAGCGCCCGCGCCCTCGTTGAGCATCTCGGTCAGGGTCTGCAACGGCACCACGAACAGCGTCACCAGGAACAGGAAGGCCACCAGCCGCCCGGCGCTGAGATGGCCGCCCACCCCGAGCAGCACCCCGCCGACCACCACGGCGCTGGTGGCGCCCGCCGCCACCAGCTCCCCGACGGAGAAGACCGTGGCGACCAGGCGCTGCGCGGCCGTCTGCGCCGAGCGGTACCGGTCGACGGCGGTGTCCACCCGGGCCGCCGTGCGCGCCTGGACACCGTAGGCGCGCACCACCGCCGCGCCGACCACCGACTCCGAGATCGCGCCCAGCATGTCCCCGACCCGCTCCCGCACGGTCAGGTACCGCCTGGCCACCCGCGGCTGGAAGCGCCACACCACCACGGCCATCGGGACGAAACAGGCGTAGACGACGATGGTCAGCGGCCAGGAGTACACCGCCATCAGCACGGTCGCGACCATCATCTGCCCGGCGGAGAGCAGCAGCACCATGCCGCCGAACTGCAGGAACTGCGACATCTGGTCGACGTCGCTGGTCACCCGGGAGGTCAGCGCCCCGCGCCGCTGCCGCGCCTGGGCCAGCACGGACAGCTCGTGGATGTGCCGGAACGCCCGCACCCGCATGGTCGCCAGGGCCGCCTCCGACGCCCGGTAGAGCCGGACGTTCATCCGGTAGGCCGCCAGCGCCGTCACCACGATCGCCACCGCCGCGGCCAGCACCGCGTGGCGCACCACGGCGAGGTCCGGCCGGCCGTCCAGCAGGCCGTGGTCGACGGTCTGCTGGACGGCGACCGGGATCACCACCCGTCCCGCGGTCGCGGCCGCGGCGAGGGCCAGCGTCACGGGCAGGCCGGCGGTGAGCTCCGGCGCGAGCCGGCGGATCCGGCCCACCGCGGCCCACAGCGGCTCCCGGGGCCGCGGCGGCGGGGCCGCCGCCGGC
>NZ_CEVIVD010000117.1:4973-7744 GCF_982290655.1 Protofrankia sp. CiP1_Cm_nod3 | reverse complement strand
GGGGCACTGCGCGGATCACGGGGTGTGGGCACGGCGGCGGTACTCACCACGCCGGCCCGACGTCACCGACCGTGCGCACCCACTCCGCCGGCCAGCGCGCGCTCATCGCGGCAGCCCCGCGTCCTCGGGCTGGCCGCCGCCCACATCCGCCAGATCATATGCGGACAGCAACGCCGCATAACCGGGAGCGGTGGCCATCAGCTCCCGGTGGCTGCCGTGCCCGGCGACCCGTCCCCGCTCCAGGTAGACGACGTCGTCGGCGAGCTCGATCGTCGCCCGCCGGTGCGCGACGACGACCACCGTGGACGCGCCCGCCCGCGCCCGCAGCCCCGCGAGGATCGCCGACTCGACCCGCGGGTCGACGCTGGACGTCGCGTCGTCGAGCACCAGCAGGCGGGGCCGGCGGACCAGCGCGCGGGCCAGCGCGATCCGCTGCCGCTGGCCGCCCGAGAGCGTCGTGCCCCGCTCGCCGACCCGCGTGTCCAGCCCGGCGGGCAGCGCGGCGACGAAACCGTCCGCCTGGGCGCGCGCGAGCGCCTCCCAGACCGCCTCGTCGCCCACCTCGGAGCCGAGGGTGACGTTGGCGCGGACGGTGTCGTCGAACAGGAACGCCTGCTGGGGGACGAGGGCGGCCACCGCGGCGGCCTCGTCGCGGGCGAGCTCCGCCAGGTCGGCCCCGTCCACGCGGACCGCCCCGCTGTCGGGGTCGTACAGCCTGACCAGCAGGCCGGCCAGTGTGGACTTGCCCGCACCGGTCCGTCCCACCAGCGCCACCACCCGGCCCGCCGGCACCTCGAAGCTCACCCTGTCCAGCGTCGGACGTTCCAGCGCCGGGCTCTCCGGGGGCGAAACGGCCACCGCGGTGGCCGCCGGCGCCCCACCCTCGGTGAGCGGCCCCACGGACGGCCGTGGGGCCGGCCGTGGGGACGGCCGTGGATAGGTGTAGGAGACGGCGTCCACCGCCAGCGCCACCGGCGCGCGTCCCGGCACGGACTCCGAGCCGAAACGCTGGTCGTCACGGGCCCGCAGCACCGTGCTCACCCGGCGGTGGCCGACGACCGACCGGGGCAGCTCGCCGAACACCCAGCCGATCGCCCGCAGCGGGAACGCCAGCAGCGTGAACAGGTAGGCGACCCGGATCAGCTCCCCGACCGCCAGGTCGCCCGCGGCGATCCGGGCCGTCCCGACCAGCAGGACGACCAGCACGCCGATGTTGGGCAACGCGTCCATCACCGGGTCGAACAGCCCCCGGACCTGCCCGGCGCGCACCATCGCCGCGCGCAGCTCGTCCGCCTTGCGGGCGAACCGGGCCGTCTCGTCGTCCTCCCGGCCCGTTGTCTTGACCACCAGCGCGCCGTCGAAGGACTCGTGCGCGAGCCCGCTGACCTCCGCCCGCAGCTGCTGGGCGCGGGCGAGCAACGGGGAGATCTTCCGGCCATAGACGATGTTGACAGCGCCGAAGGCCGGGAAGACGACGCATCCCACACCGGTGAGCAGCGGATCCGTCACTATCAGCACTGTCAGGGCGACGACCAGCGCGCCCAGCACCCCCACCGCGAACGGCAGCGGGAGGACCGGCGCCCAGCTCGCCTCGACGTCGGCGTTCGCGTTCGACAGCAGCAGGCCGGTCGGATGGCGCTGGTGCCAGGACAGCGGCAGCCGCAGGTACTGCCGGACGACGCGGCGGCGGCAGGCGGCCTGTAGCCGGAAGGCCATCACACCGCCGCCGAGCCGGCGTACGAACATCCCGGCGGCCCGGGCCGCCCCGACCGCGAACAGGACGACCGCGGCCAGCGCGAGGCCGCCGGCGCCGGCCCGGCCGGTCGTGAAGGACGGCAGCACGACCCTGTCGACGACCTCGCCGAGCACCACCGCGCTCGCCACCATCATCAGGCCGAACAGGCCGCTGCCGACGACCGCGACGGCGAACACCCGGGGCTCGTCCCGGATCCCCGTGCCGAGGATGGCCAGCCCCCGGCGGATGACGGCAGGAGAGCCCGCGGAAAGCGGCGCCCCCACCGTCTCCGCATCCGCCGTCTCCGCATCCGCCGTGTTCACGCCCACCGGGCTCACGCCTGCCGTGTCCGCATCCGCCATACGCGCGCCCGCCGGGCTCACGCCTGCCGTGCCAGCGCCCGTGTCCGCTTCCAGCGCGTCCGCCGTGCCCGCCTCCTGGGTGACACCCGTATACGCGAACGCGGGAGCGGCGGGAGCGGATACGGACCGCGCGCAGGCCCTGGTCGCGGGCGCCCTCGCGACTGCCAGCACGTCCGGTTCCGCGGCCGTCAGCGCCTTCGCGTGACCCGGGGCCGCCTGCGCGTGGTTCGGGGCGTGTTCGGGCACGGCTCTCCCCTCTGCCGCTCACCACGGCCGTACTGCTCACCGCCGGCGCTCCGCCGGCTACGCCGGCCAGCCCCGGCCGGTGCCGGCCAGCACCGCCGGGACGCGTTCACGTCGACAACGCTGTACACCGCAACGTCCTCTGACCGGCGTCGCGCTCTCCCGGAACCATCACCCGCCGGAATCATCACCCGACGCAATCATCGCCCGGCGGGTGACGTCGGGTCCATGCGCGCGGCGCACCCGACGGCTCGTATACGACAGCTGACGCACACCATTTCGCATACGATCAGCAACCGTGTGCAATGGTTACCGTGTAGCGGCTGACCCACATCGGAGGCTGACCCACATCGGCATCGTCCACTCACGAGATGTCCGGCAGACGGCCATGAGCTGACGGACGCCCAGCGAACCGGTGTGTTCGGCGAACC
>NZ_CEVIVD010000117.1:0-4625 GCF_982290655.1 Protofrankia sp. CiP1_Cm_nod3 | reverse complement strand
GGGGCGGTGTGCCCAGGACTGCCGCGCCCAGGCGGGGCGGCGCGTTCAGCGGACCGGTACCGCGGCGGCGCGCAGCGCGTCCTTGACCGCGCCGATACGCAGGTCACCGAAGTGGAAAACGCTCGCGGCGAGCACCGCGTCGGCGCCGGCGGCAACCGCCGGGGCGAAGTCCGCCAGCCGTCCCGCCCCGCCGCTGGCGATGACGGGCACGTCCACGGCCGCGCGCACCGCGGCGATCATCTCCAGGTCGTAGCCGTCCCTGGTCCCGTCGGCGTCCATCGAGTTCAGCAGGATCTCCCCGGCGCCGAGCTCCACCGCCCGCGCCGCCCAGGCGACCGCGTCGATGCCCGTGCCGGTACGGCCGCCGTGGGTCGTCACCTCGAACCGGGGCGTGCCGGGCCCCGCGGGGCCCGCCGGGTCCGAGGAAGCAGCGGAGCCCGGGGAGCCCGGGTGGCCCGCGGCCCTGGTCCGGCGGGCGTCCACCGACAGCACGATGCACTGGCTGCCGAACCGCAGCGCGCACTCGCGGACCAGCTCCGGGCGGGCGACCGCGGCGGTGTTGATGCCGACCTTGTCCGCGCCGGCGCGCAGCAACCGGTCGACATCATCGACCGCGCGTACGCCGCCACCGACCGTCAGCGGGATGAAGACCTGCTCGGCGGTGCGCCGGACCACGTCATAGGTGGTCTCACGGTTCCCGCTGGACGCGGTGATGTCGAGGAAGGTCAGCTCGTCGGCGCCCTCGGCGTCGTAGAGCTTCGCCATCTCCACCGGGTCGCCGGCGTCCCGCAGGCCGGTGAAGTTCACGCCCTTGACCACCCGGCCGGCGTCGACGTCCAGACACGGGATCACCCGGACGGCGACGGTCACCGGACGCGCGCGGGCCCGCCGGCGGCGGCCGCCAGCGCCTCGGGCAGGGTGAACGCCCCCGCGTACAGGGCCTTGCCGACGATGGCGCCCTCGACGCCCGGCACACCCGCGATGGCCACCAGGTCGTCCAGCGCCGACACCCCGCCGCTGGCGACCACCGGCCGGGACGTGGCCGCGGTGACGGTACGCAGCAGGTCGAGGTTGGGCCCGGTGAGGGTGCCGTCCCGGTGGACGTCGGTGACCACGTAGCGGGCGCAGCCGTCGGCGTCCAGCCGGGCGAGGACGTCGAACAGCTCGCCGCCGTCGCGGGTCCAGCCACGGGCGGACAGGGTGGTGCCGCGGACGTCGAGGCCGACGGCGATCCGGTCGCCGACCCGGTCGATCGCCGCGCGCACCCAGTCGGGGTTCTCCAGCGCGGCCGTGCCGATGTTCACCCGGGCCGCGCCGGTCGCCAGCGCCGCGTCCAGGGAGCCGTCGTCGCGGATCCCGCCGGAGAGCTCCACGGCCACGTCGACCGACCGCACCACCTCGGCGATCAGGTCACGGTTCGAGCCCCGGCCGAAGGCCGCGTCGAGGTCGACGAGATGGATCCACTCGGCGCCGTCGCGCTGCCAGGCCAGCGCGGCCTCGCGGGGGTCGCCGTAGGAGGTCTCGGAACCGGCCCTGCCCTGGACGAGCCGGACGGCACGGCCGTCGGCGACGTCCACGGCAGGCAGAAGGATCAGCGCCACACCGCAACACCCTACGGGTCCCGCGGCCGGCGGGTATCCGGCGGTCCCGCCGGCGCGGGCACCGCCGGCGTATCGGTGGCCGGGCCGCCTCTACCGCCGCATCTACCGCCGCCTCCACGGCCGCATCTACAGCAGGACAGCCACGAGGTCGATGTCGATCGCCTGGTAGCGGGCGGCCGCGCCCCTGCCCTTGCTGACGCCGAACGCGTGCCGGTCGGTCCGCGCGGTGGCCTGGAAGCGCACCTCGCCGTTGGCCGGCTCGGCCACCGTGATGGCCAGCTCCACCGGACGGGAGACCCGCTGCACCGTCAGGGTGCCGGCGAGGGCCCAGGCGCCCGCGGACGCCACGAACCGTTCGGAGACGAAGGTGATGTCCGGGTAGGTCCCGACGTCCAGGAAGCCCGCCTCCCGCAGGTGCTTGTCCCGGGTGCTGTTGGCGGTGTCCAGGCTGGTCGCGTCGATCACGGCACGCACGGTGGACGTCTCCAGCGGGTCGGCGACGACGATCGAGCCCTCCCGGACGGTCAGGGTGCCGACCACCTTGAGCAGGCCGAACAGCCCGCGCGTGGTGAAACGCACCGTGGAGCGGGCCGGATCGACACGGTACGCGCCCGCCCGGGGTGCGGTCACTCCCTGTGAGAACACTGTTCGTTCTGTCATGTTCTTCCTCCTTGACCGAGCTGGGCTCTGTGCCGGGCGGCGCCGGAGCGGCACGATCACCGGTGGCGTGGCAACACCGGCGATCGCCACGAACCGTTCCTGTCTGGTCCTACCTGTCTGGTCCTACCTGGGTCCGAAACGGTCTACTGGCACTCACCGAGAAATGACACCTGTCGAAAAATGCCAGAAACATGATGACAGCCCCAGCCCCAGCACTCGTCACTGGGAGTAGCGTTCTGCGAGCCGAACGGCACGCCTCCTCACCGGCACGATAAGCGACCGCCACCCCATCCGAAAGCTCCGGACACCCACCGTGCCCACAGCCCACCGCTGCCGCGGCCGCGCCCGCGACCGCCCCAGGGTCGGCGGCAACCACCGTTCGCGATCATCGCCTCTCCACGGCACGGACGGCTTGCGCGGTTGATCTGAGGACATGCATTATGCATGCATGACGACTGTCGTGGTTCGCGACCTTCCTGACGACATCCATCACAGGCTGCAGGAACGAGCCCGCGACGCGGGCCAGTCGCTGCAGCAGTATCTGACGATCCAGCTCACCCGGCTGGCAACGATCCCCAGCCTGGACGAGGTGATCAATCGGATCACGACCAGGGCAGGCGGCCGAGTCGGCTTCCAACAGGCGGTCGCCGATCTCGACGCGGAGCGCCACTAAATTGATCGTCCTGGACGCCTCAGTCCTCGCCAACGCCGTCGGCGACGACACCAAGGACGGCGATCATGCCCGCGACATCCTCCGCGGCGCCGGCGACATCGCCGTCCCAGACCTGGCCGACGTCGAGACGGCATCGGTGCTCCGACGCCGGTGGCAGGCAGGTGACATCGACGCAGCCCGTTTCTCCGCCGCTCTCGACGATCTGATGGCCCTGCCGCTGACTCGTTACCCGGCCCGTCCGCTACTCCGGCGGGTATTCGAGCTCCGAGGCAATGTCACGCCTTATGACGCCTGCTACGTGGCACTCGCCGAAAGCCTCGACTGCCCGCTCTACACGGCCGATACCCGCCTCGCGAAGGCACCCGGCCCGACGTGCCACATAGAGCTCGTCAACTGACTGTGGTCATCTGGACGCTGTGAACCCGCTCCGTTCCCTTTCCGTGCGCAACTTCCGGCTCTTCGCCGCCGGCCAGCTCCTGTCGGTCGCGGGGACCTGGATGATGGTCGTCGCCCAGGACTGGCTGGTACTCGGCCTGACCCACGACTCCGCGAGCGCGCTCGGTGTCGTGACCGCGCTGCAGTTCACCCCGTCGCTGCTGCTGACACTGATCGGCGGCCGGCTCGCCGACCGGTACGACAAGCGGCTGCTGCTCACCGTCGCCAACCTCGCCTCCGGGACGCTGGCGCTCGGGCTCGCGGCGCTGGTGCTCACCGACAGCGTCGCGCTGTGGCACATCCAGCTGTTCGCGCTGGCGCTGGGCGTGGTGAACGCCGTCGAGATGCCGGCCCGGCTGGCGTTCGTCAGCGAGATGGTCGGCCCCGAGCTGCTGCCGAACGCGTCGGCGCTGAGCGCCGCGTACTTCAACGTCGCCCGGGTGACCGGGCCGGCGCTCGCCGGCGTGCTGATCGCCGCGTTCGGCACCGGCCCGGTGATGGTGGTCAACGCGGTGAGCTACCTGGCCACCGTGGTGGGCCTGCGCATGATGCGCCCCGCGGAGCTGCACCGGGTCACCCGGCCGGCCACCGGCACGCGGATCGTGGACGGGCTGCGCTACCTCGCGTCCCGGCAGGATCTGACGCTGCCGCTCGCGCTGGCCGCCGCCGTCGGCCTGTGCGCGATGAACTTCCAGCTCACGCTGCCGCTGCTGGCCAGGACGGTGTTCCATGCCGACGCGGCGTCGTTCGGGCTGCTCACCACCGCGTTCGCCGCCGGTTCGCTGCTCTCGGCGCTGGCGACGACCGGACGGCGCGGCCGGCCGGCGGCCGGGCTGGTGACCGGCGGCGCGTTCGGCCTCGGCCTGGTGATGACGCTGACCGGCTGGGCCCCGACGTTCGCGACCGCCGCGGTGGGCCTGTTCGCCACCGGCTTCGGGGCGATCTTCTTCGCCCAGGCCGCGAACCACCGCATCCAGCTGGGCAGCGACCCGGCCTTCCGGGGGCGGGTGATGTCCGTCTACACGACCATCATGATCGGATCGACCCCGCTCGGCTCCCTGTGGGTCGGCTTCCTCTCGGAACGGCTCAACGCCCGCGCCGGGCTGTGGCTCGGCGGCATCACGACAATGATCGCCGCCGCCACCGTCCACACCATCACCCAGCGCGCCCAGGCCCGCCAGGCACCCGAAGCGCTCCAGACAGCCGAAACCCTCCAGAGCACCCAGCCTGCCCCCCGCTGACAGACCATTGCGTCC
>NZ_CEVIVD010000116.1:13750-15460 GCF_982290655.1 Protofrankia sp. CiP1_Cm_nod3 | reverse complement strand
TGCCAGGTGTGTTCGGCGTGCCAGTCTTGCGGGAGGTGGAGGGTGACCTGCCCGCGGGCGAGGCGGGCGGGGACGTTGACGAGGTGGGCGCGCAGGGTGGCGCCGCGGGCGCGGGCGTGGAAGCGTGAGGCCCCAGGGTGCCGGCGGCGCGCAGCAGGTTGTGCGTGAGCGCGGACAGCGCGAGCCAGGCGGCGTTGGCGGTGAACCGGCCGGAGGGCAGGTGGGCCAGTGGTCCGTCGACGAGGTCGGCGAGGACCTGCTCGATGACGGCGTGGTCGCGGTGCTGGGCTTCGGCCTGGGCCAGGACGAACGGGCTGTCGGTGAACACGGTGTGGTAGCGCCAGACGGGGAACAGTTCGTCCTGGCCGGCGGCGGCTTTCGGGTTGAGGTCCTTGACCCGGCGGACCAGCAGCCGGCCGTCGGTGTGCTGCGCGCTGCCGGCGAAGGCGGTGTAGGGGACTTCGGCGATCTCGGCGTCGGACACCCACGCCTGGTTGGTCTCGTCCCAGACGGCACGGGGGTAGCGGATCGGGGTCCAGGCGCTGTCCGGGACCGCGGCGAGCGTCCGGCGGATTTTGCGGTTGACCGGGGTGGTGACCGAGAAGCGGGCGCCGTTTCGGCGGCAGGCTGCCACGAACGCCCCGGTGTAGTAGGCGGAGTCGGCGCGGACGACCAGGGTGCCGCAGCAGCCGGCCTGCCGGGCGGCGGTGACGGCTTCGGTGACGAACGAGGCCGCGCCGCGGGCGGAGCCGGCGTTCCCGCCGCGCAGCCTGGTGCCGGCCACGACCGGGGCGGCGTGCGGGGTCGACACGGTGGCGACCAGGGCGTTCAGTCCGCGGACCAGCAGCGACTTCCCGGCGATTTTGGTGTGACCGAACGCGGCGCCTTGTTTGGCCGGGCCGTAGACCCGCCGCTGGGTGGAGTCGACGTCCAGGAAGGCCAGCGTGTCGGCGCCGGGCAGCAGCGGGGCGTGCGCGGCGAGGGCGGCCAGCAGCAGCCGGTTGACCTTGTCGAGTTGGCGGACATTGCCCCAGTCCAACGCCCGCAGGAACGTCCCGAGGGTCGAGGGGGCGCGGACCCCGCCGAACAGCTCGCCCACCGCGCCGTGGCGGAGCACCTCCATGTCCTCGACGGAGTCGGCGCCGGCGAGCATGCCGGCGACCAGGCACCCCACCTTCGCCGGGGCGTTGACGCCCCTGGGGTCGACCGGTCGCAGGTGCTCGGTGACCAGCTCGGGCAGGCCGACGCGTTCACCCAGCCGCATCACCGGGACAAGTCCCGCGCAGGCGATCAGGTCAGGGTCGTCGAACCGCGCGTGGGTTCTCGAGGCCGCATGCAACAATCGCACGTGCGAAGTGCCCTCTCGATCGGGTGGACGGAAGCGTAGAGAACTCCCATCCTCCCAGCTCGGAGGGCACTTTCGCGTTCAAACCGGACGCCAGACAGGCATATACGACGGTGCATCCAGGCTTAGCTGGGGCTGGTGGAATGCGGACCGTCTTGCGACGCCAGGCGCACGACGTTCGCCTGGCCGAGTCTCTGCTCATGTGTTTGGTTCAGTTCGAGGGACAGCTCGACGACGAGCCGGCGCAAGGTCGCGGCGGTGGCGCGTTCCTGGGCGAGGTCGGCGCTGACCGCGGTGAGTTTCCGCTCGAGGTCGGCGTTCTCGCGCCGCAACCATCGGGCCAGTGCGGAAGAACAGGTTAACCC
>NZ_CEVIVD010000116.1:10401-13647 GCF_982290655.1 Protofrankia sp. CiP1_Cm_nod3 | reverse complement strand
GGGCATCAACCGCCCCGGATGCGTTGTTGTCACACAGCGCGACGGGTCGTTGCCGGGAAAGGCTCAGTGGGTACAACCTCGCCCATGACGTGGGGGAGTAGCGGCGGGCGGCAGCGGGCGGTGCTGCTGGTCGGGTGTCTGATCGGACTCGGTGCGCTGTGGTGGCTGACCCCGGCTTTCTACGGATCGGGTGCGGAGGGGCGGGCCGGGGCGATCGCGACGACCCGCACCGGCATCCTGACCGTCGCCGCCGGGCTGATCGCGTTCTTCGGGGTCACGATGAACCTGGAGGAGACCCGTCGCGCCAACGAGCAGGCCCGCGTCCGCGACCAGCAGACCCACGAGCGGGAGCGGGAGGCGCAGCTGGCCGACCGCTACACCGCCGCCGTTAGCCAACTCGGCTCGGACACCCTCGACGTCCGCCTCGGCGGCCTCTACGCCCTGGAACAGATCGCCGTCGACGCGGCCACCCACCACCGCACCGTCGTCGAGGTCCTCTCCGCGTTCGTGCGGGAACACACCATTCCCGGCCGGCCCGGCGCCCTGCGCCGCCAGCGCGACCGGCCTCCGCCCCCAGCCGCGGCGGCGCCGCCGGGCACCGCCGACCTACCGTCGGCCGGCAAAACGGAGAGCACGAGCGCGGCACCGGCGCCGGTGCCGGCGCCGTCCGGGCCGGACACCGATATCCAGGCCGCCCTCACCGTTCTCGGCCGGCTGCCCCCTCGCGACGGCGTGCCCCGCGCCGTGCTCACCGGCGCCGTGCTCACCGGCGCCCTGCTGAACCGGGCGAACCTCACCGACGCCCAGCTGTCCTGGGCGAACCTCACCAACGCCCAGCTACGCGGGGCGAATCTCACCCGCGCCTGGCTGCACGGGGCGAATCTCACCCGCGCCCGGCTGTTCGGGGCGAATCTCGCCGGTGCCCGGCTGTTCGGAGCGAATCTCACCCGCGCCCGGCTGTTCGGGGCGGACCTCACCGACACGGTGGAGCTGACGCAGGAGCAGCTCGAGTCGGCGACAGGGGATTCTTCGACGGTGCTGCCGGACGGGGTGGCGCGGCCGGCGTCGTGGCCGGCCCGCGGCCTGGACGACACACCCCCGCCCTGAGTCCGTTTCATCCGGTCTGCCGGTTTTTCTGGGGCCCGGGGCCCTGCTGGTTTATTCAGGCTGGGAGGGTGACGTCTCGCTGGTGCCGATGGCCGGACTTGATCGCGTCAGCGGTGCTACCGCAGGGTTGGGTCGACGTTGTGTAGCGGTGTCGGCGGCATCCAACACGGCGCGCAACACGCGGGCCGGTAATGGATCGTCCGGCGTCGGGTCGGGACGATGGCGCGCGTGTCCATGCAGCCGAGACCCTGGCCCGAGATACCCGCACGGACCGTGGAGGTCGCCTGCGCCGCGTTCCCGAAGGGCAGCCTGGCGATGCGCATCCGCGAGGAGCTCGGCGCGGTGTACGAGGACGAACGGTTCACCGCGGCGTTCGAGGTGCGGGGCCGTCCAGCGATCCCCCCGGCCCAGCTGATGATGGTCACGGTGCTGCAGTTCAGCGAGAACCTCACGGACCGGCAGGCCGCGGACGCGGTACGCGACCGGGTGTTCTGGAAGTACGCCCTCGGCCTCGAGCTCGACGACTCCGGGTTCGACCCCAGCGTCCTGTCCGAGTTCCGCGCGCGGCTCGTCGAGGGGGATCTCGCGACCCTCGCGCTGGACGCACTGCTCGAACGCCTCGCCGCCCGGGGCCTGGTGAAGGCGGGCGGGCGGGCGCGCACCGACTCCACCCACATGCTCGGCGCGATCCGGCACCTGTGCCGTCTCGAACTGGCCGGGGAGACCCTGCGCGCCACGCTCGAGGCGCTGGCCAGCGCCGCCCCGGCGTGGCTGACCGGGGTGATCGACGCGTCCTGGCAGCTGCGCTACGGGGCGCGGGTCGGCAACCTGCACCTGCCCGAGTCCGAGACCCGGCGCAAGGCCCTCATGCTCGACTACGGCCGCGACGGCTACCACCTGCTGAAGGTGATCTCCTCGCCCGGGGCCCCGGCCTGGCTGCGGGAGATCCCCGCCGTCGACGCGCTGCGCCGGATCTGGGTCCAGCAGTTCTACCGGTACACCACGAACACCGGGACGGAGGGGGTACGGCGGCGGGAGAGCGAGTCCGAGGGCGGGGACGGTCTCCCGCCCGGCAGAGACCGCCTGATCTCCCCCTACGACCTCGACGCCCGCCACAGCGTCAAACGCGACCACGGCTGGGACGGCTACAAGGTCCACTTCACCGAGACCTGCAACCCACCCGACCCCGCTACGACGACCGCGACGACCGCGACGACCGCGACGACCGCGACGAAGACTACCGGGCGCGGCGATCTCCCCAACGTGATCACCGGGGTGCTGACCACGGTGGCGACCACCTCCGACGCCGCCGCCGCGCTCGAGGAGATCCACGCCGGGCTCGCGCGCAACCGGCTGCTGCCCGCCGAGCACCTGCTCGACTCCGGCTACCCCAGCGCCGAGCAGATCGTCCGCTCCGCCCGGGCCTACGGGATCACGCTGGCCACCCCGGTCCTGCTCGACCAGTCCGCCCAGGCCAGGGCCGGACAGGGCTATGACAAGGCGAGTTTCTCCTTCGACTTCGACCAGCGACGCGGCACCTGCCCCGAGGGCAGGGCCAGCAGATCGTGGACCCCGTGCCGCCAGCGAGACACCGACGCGATCGTGGTGACCTGGGCGAAGGCGGACCGCGGCCCCTGCCCGAAACGTGCACTGTGCACGAAGGGCACCCGCCGGCAGATCACCATCCGGGACCGTGGCCTGCACGAAGCCCTGGCCGCCGCGCGGGCCGAGCAGACGACCGACACGTGGAAGCGCCGCTACGCCGCCCGGGCCGGGATCGAGGGCACCATGCGCCAGACCACCCACGTCGCCGGCACCCGCACCGCCCGCTACATCGGCCTACCGAAGACCGCCCTCGAACACAACATCGCCGCAACCGCGATCAACATGATCCGGCTCGATGCCTACTGGACCGGGAAGCCCCTCGACCGCACCCGCGCCACCCACCTCGCCCGACTCGACTTCACCCTCGCAGCCTGAATAAACCAGCAGGGCCGCCCGGGAAAACAAATGGCTCTGTTGCATTGGGCGGAGGCAAGGCATGGTGGACCTGTGCCGGGCGGGTGCTCAGACGGCCAGCGCGAGCTCGGTGAAGGCAGCCGTCAGCCGCTGGCGGGGTTCGGCGTCCGTTCCGAGTTC
>NZ_CEVIVD010000116.1:5381-9828 GCF_982290655.1 Protofrankia sp. CiP1_Cm_nod3 | reverse complement strand
ATAGTGGCCGCGGCGGATGTTCTGCACGAACGCCTGCCCGGCGCCGATCACCTGCACGGAACGGAAACGTTTCAGCCCGCGCATCGGCCGCAGCCGCGCCTTGAACCTGCCATGATCGGTTTCGATCGGGTTGTTCGCATACCGGTCGTCGATGTGCTGGGCGGCGGGTAGCTGCTCGTCAAGGACCCGCGGGTAGGCGGCGGCCCGGTCGGTGGTCACCTCGCACGGCCGGCGGCCGTGCGACAGCGCCTGGGTGAAGAAGCATCGGGCCGCGGCCAGGTCCCGATGCTCACTGGCGAGGACGTCGATGACCTGGCCGAACTGGTCGATCGCCCGGTACAGGTAGGTCCACCGACCGGCGACCTTCACCTACGTCTCGTCGACAAACCAACGATCACCCGGCGTGTGCCGGCACGGCCGGGCCGCGTCGATCAGCAGCGGGGTGAACCGGCGCACTCACCGGTAGATCGTGACGTGGTCGACGACGAGACCGCGTTCGGCGAGGAACTCCTCGACGTCGCGGTAGGACAGGGCGTAGCGCAGGTACCAGCGAACCGCCAGCACGATCACCTCGGGTGGGAACCGAAAACCGGCGAACTCCGAAGCTGGGACCGGTGGACGGGCAGGACGTCGACCCATCACCCGATCATGCCCGAGTGGTAGCTGCGGTGGTGGACTTCGCCAACGCAACAGTGCCGTTCCGCGTCAGGGCGTAGAGCAGCGACCACACCATGACCATCCAGCCTGCCCGGCACAGACCCCGTCCGGTAGGCAAACACCCAGGTCACCGCCCGAATCGGGATTCCGGAGCCCCACAGGATCGCCACGGACACCCTCGGTCTGCTGGTCGCGGTGGTCGTGGTCGCCGCCAGCGTGCACGACCACACCATCGGCACCGCCCTGCTGGACCGGGTGGCCGCCGCGGCACCATCGATACGTAAGGCGTGGGTGGACGCCGGGTTCACAAACACCGTCGTCGCCCACGGGGCCGGCCTGGGAATCGACGTGGAGGTCGTCGGGCGTGCCGCGGGGACGCGGGGGTTCACCCCGCTGCCCCAGCGGCGGAGAGTCGAACAGGCCTTCGGCACGCTGATGCTGCACCGCCGCCTCGCCCGGGACTACGAGACGCGACCCGCCAGCACGACCGCGATGATCCACTGGTCGATGGTGGACGTGATGACCCGCCGGCTGACCGGCACCACCACCCCGACCTGGCGGGACCCGCCGGCCTGACCGGGACGGGAGGACCCGGCGCACGACAAGGGAGCGGGATGTCGACACAGCGGCTGCTGGAACAGATCGAGACCCGACGGACACGCCTCGGACGCACCGTCGAGCAGCTACGAGAACAGATCACCGAACTGCGTGACCAGCTCACCGCCACCGAGCACACCCTGGAACGACTGGAGATCACCCGCCAGACGGTGCTGGAGCTGTCCGCCGAGGCCACCCACGCCCCAGCGGAACCGCTGCCGCCAGGGTATCGAGAGGTGCTGGCCGTGTTCACCCCCGACCACGACGGGCTGCACGCCAAGGACGTCTGCCTGGCCCTGGGCACCGGCACCGGACCCCGCCATATCGAGGGCATCCGGGCCAAGCTGAAACGGCTGGTCGAACGCGGTGTTCTCACCGAACCCGATCCCGGCCTGTTCGTCCTCCCTCACTCCACCCCATAGATCAACCCAGACCGGAAACCGGCGAATCACCACAGAACGCCCACTGAGGGCTACGGGCGAGAGGAAGGCTGGACGGATGAATAGCGTGAACCCTTGTTGATGCTTCGTAACCGCAGCTCTCCGGGTGGTGTGTGGTGCCGGGGTGACAGGGACTGGCCGTTGAGAAGCGGCGGGCGGCGGCCGAGGACTGATGATCGGTCGTGGGAACACTGAGCAAACGAGTCCGGCGTCAGATCCGAATTGTTGGTGTCGGTGTCGCGTACATGCTGGCCTGCCGTGCTACGGCCGCGTGGCCGTGAGTTATTTGGAACGCGGTGCTGTGACCCGGCTTTGGTGCTCGGTGGACGGGCGCACCGCGCGTTCGGCCAGGCGGATCACGGCGCGTCTGGGCAGGACGCGGGGAAGCTTCGTGACGAGTGTGTTCCCGAGGCCGTCGACAGCTGTCGGTCGGCCGCGGTCGATCGCTCGCAGGGCGGTCGCCACCGCCTGTTCGGGTGAGCGGCGGCGGCCGACCGACGCTTCCTGCGCGCCGACGACCTCGAAGAACGGCGTGTCGGTGGAGCCGGGGCACAGCGCGACTACCTGGACTCCGGCGGGCTTCGCCTCCGCCCAGAGCGCTTCGGTGAAGGAGAGCACGAACGCCTTGGTCGCGGCGTAGACCGCCATGTGCGCGACGGGCTGGAACGCCGCGGTGCTCGCGACATTGATGACGGTGCCGCGCCCGCGCGTGACCATGGCGGGCAGGAACCGGGCGGTCAGCACGACCACGGCCTCGCAGTTCAGTCGCACCTGTCCCACCAGGCGGTCCCGGTCGGTCGAGACCACGTCGCCGTGGGTCGCGAAACCGGCGTTGTTGACCAGGACGTCGATCGGCCGGCCGAGCGCCTCCAGCCGTCCGGCGATCTCGTCCACGGCGCTGGGCTGCTCGAGGTCCACCGCGATCACCTTGGTGTGCACCTGGTACTGCCGGGTGAGGTCCGCCGCGTGCGCCACGAGCTTGTCCTCGCTGCGGGCGACCAGTACGAGGTCGGCGCCGCGGGCGGCGAGCTCACGCGCGAAGACCACGCCGATGCCGGTCGACGCGCCCGTCACGAGTGCCGTCTGTCCGCTGAGGTCCATTTTCATCTCCATACCATCTGGTCGGTTTTTTTTGAGGGTACGGGTTCCCCGCATGATTCCGTCACACCGTCGATCTTTGGTCCGGGTGTGCTGGCGGGCGGGGGTCAGCTCTTCCCCGGAGACGGTCGCGGAGTGCTGTCGGCAGCGGGCTCGGAAAGGCCGTCGGCTGGGCTACCGGGTTCGCACAAGGCCCACTCCACGAGCTGGCCCAGGACCTTGGCTCGGTCGATGAATCGGGACGGCCCGGCCGGTTCGTCAAGAACGTCGGTCAGCGACTTGAGCCCGTCGAACGCGGCGACGAGCACGGCGGCGACCGCGTCGGGGTCGAGGCCAGTGCGCAGATCGCCCTCGGACTGACCGCGGCGCACGATGTCCGCGACAGCCTCCACCCACTCCGCCATCGGCCGGCCGACCCGGTCGGCGAGGTCGGGTTCGGCCGCCAGCTCCCGGGCCAGCCGGGTGACGGTCCACGTCGCAGGCTCGGTCACGATCAGGTCCAGCATCGCTGGGACCAGGTCGCGAAGCTGATCCACGGCGCGAGGCCGGGACGCCAGGCGTGTGCCGACCTGCTCCAGCAGGTGGGTCTTCTGGCCGGCCAGCACGGCGAGCGCCAGGTCGGACTTGGAGCGGAAGTAGAAGTAGAACGCCCCCTTGGTCATGCCTGACGCCTCGATCAGGTCGGCCATGGTGGCCACGGCATAGCCACGCTCGGCGAACACCCGCCCGGCCGTGCGCAGCAAGAAGGCGCGCGTGGCCTCGCCCTTCGCCGTAGCCGGCCTCGTCACAGCCGCACCGCCTGCCATGTGTCCAAGATAAAACCAACCGGACGGTATGTCGACGACTGACTTGTGGGCTCACGGGCACCACGGAGCGACGACGTCGGACCGGACGGCGTCTGATCCGTTCCTGGGTCAGGTCGGCGACGGGGTGGTCGGGCCGTGGCGGCTGAAGGTCGCGACCGCGATAGGGGCGTCGTCCGTTGTAGTGCGTGACATATTCGACCAGGACGGTACGGAGGCGCCGTTCACTGAAGATCATAATCCGGTCGGTGACCTCGGTCCGGACCGTGCGGACGAACCGTTGCGCGTAGGCGTTCGCCCGCGGAGTTCGGGGCGGGATCGTGACCGTGGTGATGCCGGCGTCGGCGAGGATCGCGTCGAAGGACGCGGTGAACTGCCCGGCCCGGTCGCGGACCAGGAAGTGGAAGTCGGCCGCCCGGTCACCGAGGTCCACCAGGAGGTTCCGGATTTGTTGGGTGGTCCACGGTCCGTCCGGGTTGCGGTGACCCCGTGGACGTGGACGTGGACGTGACGGGAGCCGACCTCCACGACGAAGAAGCAGTACAGACGCCGCAGCGTCACGGCGCGGTCCGCCTGGAAGAAGTCGACCGCCAGCATGGTCGATGCCTGGGCGCGCAGGAACTGCCGCCACGTCGTGTCGGTCTGGCGTTTCGGGGCCGGAGCAGCCTGAGGGACGTCAGGATTCGGCGGATCGTGGACGCGCCGACCCGGTGGCCGAGCTTGAGTAGCTCACCCTGGATCCGCTGGTACCCCCACGTCGTGTTCTCGGTCGCGAGTCGTGCGATGAGGGTCGCGATCTTCGTGCTGGCCGGCGGTCGTCCAGCCCGCTGCGGGTAGGTCCACTTTCGTGTG
>NZ_CEVIVD010000116.1:0-5057 GCF_982290655.1 Protofrankia sp. CiP1_Cm_nod3 | reverse complement strand
CAGGCGGCAGGGCGAGACACCCTGCCGCTGATCGCAAGCTGATTGCATGTAAATTTCGAGCATGCAGACAGCCCGTGTCCGCGTGGCGCGGCGCGGCGCACGGCAGGCTTCCTCCGACCGGCCCGCGCATCGCGCTCACACATACAGGGATGGCGTCCCGAGCTGCCGCCCGGTCGTATGTTGCAGGTCCCCGGCCGCGGGGAGGTTTTCGTGCGGCAGACCCGGGCCGACCGGGACGGTGTACTGCCGGTGTTGCTGCTGCACGGGTGGACCTGGTCGCTGGACGTCAATTTCTTCGGGTTGCTGCCACCGCTGTCCCAGCGGCATCCGATTGTCGGCCTGGACCAGCGTGGCCACGGACGCGGACTGCCGATCGCCGGGGAGTTCTCCATCGCCGACTGCGCCGAAGACGTCATAGCGGTGCTCGACGTCCTGAATATCGACCGCGTGATCGTGTGCGGATTCTCCCTCGGCGGCTTGGTGGGAACGCATATGGCGTTGGCTCATCCGCAGCGGGTCGCGGGCCTGGTCCTGACAGCTTGCGCACTGAACTACCGGCAGAACCGCCGCGACCGCCTGTTGTGGACCACTCTTGCGACGGCAGCCCCGCTGGCTCTCCTCAAACGACACACTGTGCCGCCCCGCCTTGCAACGGCAACTGGCCGACCAGCTCGGGGCACATGTCATCCCGGTAGCAGCCGATCATGATCTTCCGGTGGTCCATCCCGACCTGTTCGCCACCGCCGTGCTGGACGCAGTTGCCAGGGTGAACGCCCGCGTGAGCGGGGCGTAGCGCTGCTCGGTCGCGCTCATTTCCACGCCGTGCCTTCCCCGGGGCCTCGGCATGATGATTGATCCACAACTAGGCGCTACGCTATGTAGCCAGGAGCGGGAGGACTCGATTCCGGTCGCCGGCGATTCTCTCGGTCGCCTGACAAGGTGACAAACGGCGTTATCGACATTTTTGTCGGCCTTGTCGACCCGGGTTCCGGACGCGTCCCGTCCAGCCCGGACGGGACGCCGGCCGCCGTGACCGTGGTCGCCGCGAGCGTGCACGACAACACCATCGGCGTCACGTTACTGGTCTCCTGAACTGTCGACGTATATTGCTGCCAAGCGGGACACGGTGCTTACGGTTAAGGCAGGCGTGATGGGAGACCAAGTCGATGTCGGCCGGGCGCCCGGCGAGTCGGACAACCTGACTGTGCGAGCATCGGAGCGCCCGTGGAGTGGGCGTAGCGCCGCTTCCCGTGGCCCGCTCAAGATCTTCTACTCCTATGCTCACGAGGATGAGCCGATCCTGGCGGAGTTACGCAAGCATCTCGCGCCGCTTCGTCATGAGCAGATCGTCGTGGACTGGTATGACCGTGAGCTCCTGCCCGGGGCTGACTGGGATTCGGAGATCAGCTCTCGCCTCGAGTCGGCGGACATAGTGATCGCTCTCCTGTCTGCGGACTTCGTCGCCTCGCAGTACGCGTATGGCCGGGAGTTGCGCAGGGCACTTGAGCTGCACGATCGAGGCAGCTTGGCGCTGGTTCCCGTGGTCGTTCGTCCGTGTCGCTGGGAACGCCTGCCGGTCGCGCGCCTACAGGTGCTGCCGGAAGATGCAAAGCCGATCACTAGCTGGGGAGAGCCGGACCGGGCATACCTGTCGGTGGCGGTCGGCGTTGAACGTGCGGTGCGGGGCTTGCTCTCGCGCAGCGAAAGCCTTGTCGATGACTGGCTCGAATCCCGCGTCATCCGGCGTCGTGTGATCAGACAAATTCAGGATTACCTGCGGGTCCTCGGCTACTACAGAGGGCCGATCGATGGCATTCCAGGCGTGGGAACCGAGCATGCCGTGCAGGCGTTTCAACGCCGCGCTGGTATCAAGGCCGACGCGATGATCGGCCCGGAGGTGATCCGCCGTCTCGAAGACGCCGTTAACTCCGGCGCCGCAGCGTCGTCGGGTCAGCCGACCTGAAAGGCATACTTCCAGCACGAGCCGGTCCAAGATCTCTTGTCCGGCCCCCCGTCCGCGCTGGCACGCCCGTACCCTCGCCGGCCGGTTCGCCGGCGAGCTAACCCGCGTCAGCCCTACCCGCCACGGCCAAGCCGGAGCTCACTTACGAACCCGCCTGCCTTGCCGCCGGTTCCGCTTTCGCATGTGATCGGGATGGGTTGCGAGACGGGTCGCGAATTTCGGGCGGCAGGGCTACGGCGTTGGATGCCGGTAACCGGATTCGTCGCTCTTCCGGTAGCTACCTGACACTGTGGGTGGAGCCCCGAGTATGAGTGCCATGAGCCCTTCCGTTGATGATCAAAGTCAGGCGCGCCGCGCCGGTGGGGGTGGCAGTGGCCGCCCCCACGTACGGGTCCCCAATGAACGGGTCCTCTTCGTGCGGATGCGCACGTCGCAGGACCGCGCGGCCGATGCGATCACGTCGTTTGCGGGTTCCCTGCCGTTCGTGTATCTCCACGCCATCTGGTTCGGTGTCTGGGTTCTGCTGAACGAGGGCGTGTTCGGCCGGGCTGGCGTCTTCGATCCGTATCCGTTCGGACTGCTCACGATGATCGTCAGCCTGGAAGCGATCTTCCTGTCCACCTTCGTGATGGTGAGCCAGAACCGCGAGGCGGCACGGCAGAACCTGCGGGCCGAACTCGATTTTGAAACCGACCTGCGGGCCATGGTGTGGTCTGCCCACATCGGTACGGCTCTTGGTCTCGACCCCGAGGAGATCGAGCGGCACGCCCAGGAGATCATCGCGCAGGCCAGGGCGGACATCGTTCAGCCGTCCGCGCCCCCGCGGTTCTCGGAGATCACGAACGAGACTCATCCCTGAAACGACCGTCGCGGGGACGACTACGTGAGTCAGGATGTCGACGAGGCCGCTTTCCTGAAGAGCAGTCTGATTCAGAGCGTCGTCCTCGGAAACTCCTGATGATCGGTGAAGCAGTCGGCCGGTCCGGGATCGGCGGCACGTACGACATCGTGTGACACGTCAGGTCCATCAGGTTGCCCCTTGCGGTCGCGCGTCGAGGAGATCCGGGCGGCCGGGCAGCGTGAACGTCGAGCTCGGAGCCGTCCCGACAGCGGCGCGGCGATGAGCGGGGCGGCGGGCAGCGCGGCAGTCCGAGTTCGATAGCGCGCCACGACGGTGACCTGCCCCATCACGCCGTCGAAGCTGGCGAGGCCTCGCCGTCGAGGACGGTGGCGGTGATCGCGGCCGCGTCGGTCACGATCGACGCGTCGCGGGCGGTACGCGCGAGCAGGAGCGCGCCTTCGAGCGTGGCGACTGCCCAGCGGGCCAGACGCCGGGCCTCCGCTGCGGGCCGGCCTGCCCATCTGAGTTTGTCGGCGAGGGGCTCGGCCCAACGCTCGAATGCGGCGCTCGAGGTCTCCGCGACCGCGTCCGTGATGCCGGCGAGCTCCAGGGCGACCGTCGCGACGGGGCAGCCGCGCTCGTAGCCGGACTCTCGGAGGTCCGCCGCCTGCTTCGCGGCGATCGCCGCGACAAGCTCACCAGGTGTGCGCGCCGCGGCGGCGAGGTGATCGATCAGCTCTCGGACCCGGTCACCGCTGAACGCGATCGACTCGACGGCGAGCTCCTCCTTCCCGCCCGGGAAGTGGTGGTAGAACGAGCCCTTCGGCGCCCCGCTGGCGGCGAGGATCGTCTCCAGGCCGGTCGCCGCGTACCCCTGGCGGCGGAACAGGTCGGCAGCGGCAGCGATTGCGGCGCCGCGGGCGGTTGAGGTTCTCGGCATCTGGACTCCCTTGGACTCCTTGTCTTTCGCTGCCGGCCATACTATGGTGGGCGCCATACTATGGCGATCGCCATAGTATTAGTCGGAGAGGACGCCCTCATGCCCGTCGTCACCGTTCAGATCCCGGCCGGTTCGCTCGACCCCGTACAGAAGTCCGAGCTCATCGCCCGGATCACCGACGCCGTCGTCGAGGTCGAGAAGGCCGAAGCGATCCGTCCGTACGTCTACGTAATCGTCGACGAGACGAGCCGCGACGGATACGGACTCGCGGGCACCCCCGTCGACGTCACGCTGGCGAAGGCCGCGCAGCGATGACCCTCGACGGCCGCACAGCGCTCGTCACCGGGTCGACGTCCGGCATCGGCCGGGCCGCCGCCGAAGCACTCGCCGCTCGCGGCGCCCACGTCATCGTCACCGGGCGCGACGCGGCGAAGGCGGCGGAGGTCGTCGCCGGGATCGAGCACGCCAGCGGGGTCGCGCGGCCGGTCATCGCCGATCTCGCGACCCCCAGCGGCCTCACCGCGCTCGCCGCCCTCGACGACGTCGACATTCTCGTCAACAACGCCGGGTACTACCGGTTCGCGCCAACCACGGCGACGAACCAGGCCCTCTTCGACGCGTTGGTCGACGTGAACCTGCGCGCCCCGTTCCTCCTCGGCCAGGCGCTGATCCCGAAGATGGCCGCGCGCGGGCACGGCGCTGTCGTCAACGTCTCGACCGTCGCCGCGCGGGTCGGCACGTCGACATCGGCGGCCTACGGCGCAGTCAAGGCCGGACTCGAATCGATCACCCGCGCGTGGGCGGCCGAGTTCGGCCCGTCCGGTGTGAACGTCAACGCCATCGCGGTGGGCCCCACCCACACTCCCGGCACTGACGCCGTCGTCCAGGTCCTTGAGGGCCTCACCCGCGCCTTCCCGCTCGGCCGCCTGTTCCGGCCGGAGGAGATCGCGGATGCGATCGCGTACCTCGCCGGGGCCGACTATCTCCACGGGGCAACGCTCGCTGTCGACGGCGGCGCGAGCGTGGTCGTACCCGCGCCGCGGTAGCCACCGACCGTGTGACGCGCCGGAACGCTTCATCTGCGCTCGTGACCGCCTGGCTGGACCTTCCGTGACTCACGAATCGAGCTTGCCCACCGGAGCATCGTACCGTTCAGCCACCGACACGACCCGCACCGGAACCGTCACTACGAGCCCTCAGGCCGTCGTGGTGAGCGATAAGGAAAAGGCGCATCAGATGCGTCAGATGGGGACCAGGAAGGCGAGCGAAAGCGAACCGCTGTCGAAGTGTCGAAACCAGATCAGACGGTATCG
>NZ_CEVIVD010000115.1:7768-15301 GCF_982290655.1 Protofrankia sp. CiP1_Cm_nod3 | reverse complement strand
TCCCGGCGCAGCCTGCTCCCGGCCCCGGCTCGACCCGCATCCTTCCGGAGACCGGGCCGGCTCGGGCGGCGGCCGGTCCCGACGCGGATCCGGGCCGGGGACAGGAGCCGTACCCGTCCGGGCCGCGGGGGCCGTACACGCCCGGAGCACACGACGAGTACGCGCCCACCGCCAGGTACCCGTACGGGCAGCCCGCCTCCGGCGCCCAGGGCCCCTATCCGCCGGCCAGTCCCCAGGGCGGCTTCGCCCCGCCGGGTGGCTATCCCCCGCCCGGCGGCTACCCACCCGGCTCCTATCCGCCGCCAGGCGGGTATCCGTCGGGCGGCTATCCGCCCGGTCCGTACCAGCCGGGCCCGTATCCGGCCGGCGGGCCGCCGGGACGGCCGGCGTCGAGACGGACCGGGCTGATCATCGGAATCGTCGCCGCGGTCCTGGTCGCCGTCGCCGTCCCGGTGATCGCGCTGACCGTGACCGGTTCGCACAGGCCCGGAGGCGGGGCGTCCGCCGGCCCGGCCCTGCCGGTGATCCCCGCCGGGCCGACGGGCGCCACGCCGTCGGCGTCCGCGCGGCCGTCGGCGACCCCGGCCACGGCGACGCCGAGCGGCGGGTCCACCGGCAGCCTCACCGCCGCCCAGAGCAACCTGGAGGCGACGCTGAATCCCAGCGAGATAACCGGCTGCACGGGTAACCCGGACGACGAGGATTCCGACATAGACGCGTCCCTGACCTGCCAGTCGAGTAACGGAACGCCGGTACGCGCCTTCCATTACTACAGCAGCGGCTCACTGCGTAACGACATCGACTACCGGTCGAGACAGATCACCGAGGACGGATCCTGCCGTACCGGCAAGAACAGTATTGAAACCTGGCACGTGACCAGCCGGCCGAATGTGGACGTCGGATCGCTGCTGTGTGCTCACGACGGCGGTAATTACGTGATTTTCTGGAGCTACGACAACGATCTCACCGCTTTTGCCGCCCAGAGCACCGACGCAACGGCGCTCTTCGAGTGGTGGAAGGGGTTCGACCCGTTGGCCTGAGCAGCCCGCGCAACCGACCGGAGCGACCGGAGAAACAGCGGGAAAAACCACTGACAGGAACGACCACTGACAGAATGACCGCTAGCGGGGGTAACCGCTGTCGTCGACGGGGCCGCGCAGCCGCGCCGCGTTCTCCTCGGCCAGCCGGTAGAGCGTGGCGTACACCTCCTCGGCCTGGGGCAGGTGCACCAGCGCGAGCCGGCCGCGTTGTCCCCCGCTCTCGACCGAGAGCGTGCCGGATCCCACCAGCCCCTCCCAGAAGGAACGGCTGAACGAGACGTCGTTGAGCCGGAGCAACGGGATGTCCCGGCCGTAGTGGGAGAGGATCCCCTCGCGGACGACGACCCGTTCCGTCGTCACCACGTAGTGTGTGGTGACCCATCGCAGCCATGGCCGCAGGCTGGCGAAGAAGAGCAGCACGGCCCCGGCCGCGACGATCAGCCACTGGGCGGCCTGCTGGAACGAGCCCGCCGGGACGGCCAGCACGCCGAAGAGGGTCAGGCCGAGAAGCACGACGAAGGCCGCTGCCGGCCCGGCCAGCCTGATCCAGTGCGGATGCAGGTGCAACACGACCTGTTCGTCGCTGGTCAGAATGTTGTCCGGGAAGCCCACCCCGCGATGGTCTCACCGCCACCGGACGACCGGAGCCACGGGGGCGAACAAACATACCGCACACGGCCATGGCAGGCGCCCCTCGACGGGCGGCTGCCCGAAGCTCGCGGGCAGGCCTCGTACGCGTCCACAACCTACCGCTTAGGAGGCGGTAGCTCCGCCCGGGGGCGCGTGAGCCGACCGGGTGATGTGGCGCCGGAGGATGCCGGCGCCGGAGAACGTCGGCGTTGGCTCTGCACGAGGGCGTGCGGGCCGGGACGTCAGCGGAGGTGGACGACGTCCCCGGCGGCGAACGCCCGCCCGTCGACGACCAGCCGGCCGTGATCGTCCACATCGGTCGCGGTACCCGTGAGCACCGACCCGTCGGGCAGTTCGACCCGTACCCGCTGACCGAGCGTGTCGCACACCGACCGGTAGGCGCCCGCGGTGGCGGTGGGCTCGACGAGCCAGCGCCGGTACACCCTGACCAGCCCCCGCAGCAGCTCGATGAGCAGTTCCCCCCGGCCGACGAGTGGCCGCGACTCCTGCCGCTGGCGCAACGCGACGCTGGTGGCCCCCGGCGGCAGCTCGTCGACGTCGTTGTCGACGTTGAGGCCGATGCCGACGACCACCGCGACCGTCCCGGAGCGCTCCCGGTCGGGGATGGCCTCGGCGAGGATGCCCGCCAGTTTCTCGCCGGCCACGAGCACGTCGTTCGGCCATTTGAGGCCCGCCGGTATCCCCGCGAACTCACGCAGCGTCGAGGCCAGTGACAGGCCGGTGACCAGCGGCAGCCAGCCCAGCGCGCCCGCCGGCACGGCCGGCCGCAGCAGCACGGAGAAGGTCAGGCCCGCGCCCGAAGGCGACGTCCACGACCGGTCGAGGCGCCCGCGACCGGCCCACTGGTGCTCGGCGACGAGCACCTGGCCCTCGCCGGCACCGGTCTTCGCGGCGGCGACGAGGTCCGCGTTGGTCGAGCCGGTCTCCTGGACGACCCGGACGCTCAGGCCGTCCCCGGCGAGCGTGGCCGCGAGCAGACCGGCGTCCAGCGGAAACCGCCGGTGCCGCGTCATCGATGTCCACATGTCAGCCAGAATCCCACCGCATCCTCACCGCCGACGGCTGAAAGTCATATCGCACCGCGGCCACGCGCCCGGATCAAGAGGTAGTTGTCGCAGAATCGAGCGCGGGAGGCCACGACGGCCGTACGCTGCCCGGCATGGCGCTTCCCGTTCCCGCTCAGAGCCCCTCGCACGATCCGGTACCCGATCCTCTCACAACTGCCGGCAAAATCGCCGAGTTGAAGCGCGTGATCGACGAAGCGGTACATGCCGGTTCTCAACGGGCAGTCGACGCACAGCATGCCAAAGGCAAGTTGACGGCCCGTGAACGGATCGATGCCTTCCTCGACCCAGGCTCCTTCGTCGAGACGGACGCCCTCGCCCGGCACCGCGCGCACGACTTCGGCCTCGACCGCAACCGCCCGTATGGTGACGGTGTGGTGACCGGCTACGGCACGGTCGACGGCCGCCAGGTGTGTGTGTTCAGCCAGGACTTCACCGTCTTCGGCGGCAGCCTCGGCGAGGTCCTCGGCGAGAAGATCGTGAAAATCATGGATCTGGCGCTGAAGACCGGCTGTCCGGTGGTGGGTATCAACGACTCCGGCGGCGCGCGCATCCAGGAGGGTGTCGTCGCGCTCGGGCTGTACGGCGAGATCTTCTACCGCAACGTGCTGGCGTCGGGCGTCGTCCCCCAGCTCTCACTGATCATGGGCCCGTGCGCCGGCGGTGCCGTGTACTCTCCGGCCATCACCGACTTCACGCTGATGGTCGACCAGACCAGCCACATGTTCATCACCGGCCCGGACGTCATCAAGACCGTCACCGGCGAGGACGTCGGCATGGAGGAGCTCGGTGGCGCCCACACCCACAACTCCCGCAGCGGGGTCGCGCACTTCCAGGCCGCGGACGAGGCCGACTGCCTGGAGACCGCCAAGGCGCTGCTGGGGTTTCTGCCGTCGAACAACCTGACGGACCCGCCCATCTTCGCCGAGGTGGCCGACGTGGAGGCGGAGGTCACGCCGGAGCTGGACACGTTCATCCCGGACTCGTCCAACACGCCGTACGACATGCACACGGTGATCGGCTACCTGCTCGACGACGATGACTTCCTGGAGGTCCACGCCCAGTTCGCGCAGAACCTGATCTGCGGGTTCGGCCGGCTGGACGGGCGTTCCGTCGGCATCGTCGCCAGCCAGCCGATGCATTTCGCCGGCACCCTCGATATCGACGCCAGCGAGAAGGCGGCCCGCTTCGTCCGGACCTGTGACGCATTCAACATCCCGATTCTCACGCTGGTCGACGTACCGGGCTTCCTGCCCGGAACCTCGCAGGAATGGAACGGCATCATCCGCCGGGGCGCAAAGCTTATATACGCTTATGCCGAGGCGACAGTGCCAAAAGTGACTATCATCACACGTAAGGCATATGGCGGCGCCTACGACGTCATGGGCTCGAAACACCTGCGGGCCGACGTCAACCTGGCCTGGCCGACCGCGGAAATCGCGGTGATGGGCGCCCAGGGCGCCGTGAACATCATCTATCGGCGTGAGCTCGCCGCCACCGAGAATCCCGACGCCCGTCGCGCGGAGCTGATTGCCGACTACACCTCGCATTTCGCCACTCCGTACATAGCGGCCGAACGCGGGTATATCGACGCGGTCATTCTCCCGTCGGAGACCCGACGTGAGGTGATCCGGGCACTGCGGCTGTTGCGGACCAAGCGGGAGTCGCTTCCTCCCAAGAAGCACGGGAACATCCCGCTGTAACCCTGCCGCCGCCCTCCCGCGGGACGCCCCGGCCTGTTCACCGCACCCCGCTGTCCCGCTGTCCCGCCGTCCCGCCGTCCCACTGGTGGCGGGGCTGGCGGACGGGCCGTCAGGCACGAAAGGATGATCAGATGAGCAGTGGTGGCGACGTCCGCGCCCCCCGCCCGCACCTACAGGTGGTGCCGACGAACGCGTCCGCCGAGGAGATAGCCGCCCTGGTCGCGGTGCTCTGCCTGCGGGCGGGGGCGGCTCCCGCCCCCGCCCCGCCCCCCTCGGCCTGGTCGGACCGGTCCGCGACACTGCGGCAGACCGTGCGTCCCGGGCCGGACGGGTGGCGTTGGACGGGATTCACTCCGGGCACCCGGACCCGAGCCGACTGGTAATCATTTGATCACAGTTGGATATCAACGACCGTTTCGCGGGGCCGGGCATCTGCGCCGGCCCCGCGAAACAGCGGGAATGACAGCTTTGTGGACGCCGGGGATACACATTCCCCGGCGCCTTTCATGATCGATTCCTTACACCACCAACGCGATCTCGGCAAGCAGTGGCCCGGCCAACAAACCCAGCCGATCAATGTCGGCCATCGAGTCCACCACGGCGGTCACGGCCCCGGCGGTACAGGACCCGCCCAAGGATTCCTTTAGTATTGCCAGAACAACAGCCTGCGCCGCCGAACTCGCCTAGACTCAGCCACGCTGAACGAGGACGGGAGAAACGTGCGTAAGATCCTCATTGCCAACCGGGGAGAGATCGCTGTCCGGGTCGCCCGGGCAGCCCGCGACGCCGGATATGCCAGCGTCGCCGTATATGCGGAGCCCGACATCGACGCTCTGCACGTACGCATCGCGGACGAGGCGTACGCCCTCGGCGGCAGCACACCGGGCGACTCGTACCTGCGGATCGACAAGATTCTCGACGCGGCCCGCGCCAGCGGCGCCGACGCCGTCCACCCCGGATACGGCTTCCTGTCGGAGAACGCCGACTTCGCCGAGGCCGTCATCGAGGCCGGGCTGACCTGGATCGGGCCCCCTCCCGAGGCCATCCGGCGCCTGGGCGACAAGACCGCGGCCCGCCACATCGCCCTTGCCGTGGGCGCCCCGCTGGCGCCCGGCACCCCCGACCCGGTCGCCGGCGCGGACGAGGTGGTGGCCTTCGCCGAACAGCACGGACTGCCGGTCGCGATCAAGGCGGCGTTCGGCGGCGGCGGCCGCGGGCTCAAGGTCGCCTGGAGCGCCGAGGAGCTGCCCGAGCTGTTCGAGAGCGCGGTGCGGGAGGCCACCGCCGCCTTCGGCCGCGGCGAGTGCTTCGTGGAGCGCTACCTCGACCAGCCCCGCCACGTCGAGACCCAGATCCTCGCGGACGCCCACGGCACGGTCGTCGTCGTCGGCACCCGGGACTGCTCCCTGCAGCGGCGCTACCAGAAGCTCGTCGAGGAGGCGCCGGCACCGTTCCTCACCGAGGAGCAGCGCAGCTCGCTCTACGAGGCGTCCCGGGCGGTCGTCCGGGAGGCCGGCTATGTGGGAGCGGGCACGGTCGAGTTCCTCATCGGCCGGGACGGGACGATCAGCTTCCTCGAGGTCAACACCCGGCTGCAGGTCGAGCACCCCGTCACCGAGGAGACCAGCGGCATCGACCTCGTCCGGGCCCAGTTCCGGATCGCCGAGGGCGAGACGCTCGACCCGGTCGACCCCACCCCCCGGGGGCACTCGATCGAGTTCCGCATCAACGGTGAGGACCCCGGCCGCAGCTTCCTGCCGGCGCCGGGAACGGTCACCCGGTTCGTCGCGCCCACCGGGCCGGGCGTGCGCGTCGACACCGGCGTCGAGTCCGGCGCCGTCATCGGCGGGGCCTTCGACTCGCTGCTCGCCAAGCTGATCGTCACCGGCGCGACCCGCACCGAGGCCCTGGAGCGCGCCCGCCGTGCCCTGGACGAGACGGTCCTGGAGGGCCTGGCCACGGTCCTGCCGTTCCACCGGGCCGTCGTGCGGGATCCGGCGTTCGCCCCGGCCGACGCCACCGAGCCGTTCCGGGTGCACAACCGCTGGATCGAGACCGAGTTCGACAACACCATCCCCGCCTTCACCGGCGGGGTGGACGCCGACACCGAGCCGGCGGCCCGCGAGTCGGTCGTCGTCGAGGTCGGCGGCCGGCGGCTGGAGGTCGTCCTGCCCGCGGGCTTCGGCGCGGCCGCGGCGGGCGGCGTGGCGGCCGGCGGCCCGGCGGCGGCCCGGCCACGGCGGCGGTCCGGTGCCAAGGCCGCCCGCGCGGCCAGCGGGAACGAGCTGACCAGCCCGATGCAGGGCACCATCGTCAAGATCGCGGTCAGTGACGGGGACACCGTCGAGGCCGGCGACCTCGTCGTCGTCCTGGAAGCCATGAAGATGGAGCAGCCGATCACCGCGCACCGGGCGGGCACCGTCACCGGGCTGACCGCGGCCGTCGGCGCGGTCGTCTCCAGCGGCGCCGTCCTCTGCGAGATCAAGGACTAGCGGGCGGCGGTTCGCCCGCCCCGGCCCGGTTCGTCCGTAGTTCGCAGGCTTCGGAGTCCGCAGGCTTCGGAGTTCGTAGGCTGATGCCATGGGCACCGACGGCACGGACGACAGCGGGACGAACCAGGGCGGGGCCTGCCCGCCGCCGGCGAGGAGCTCGGCGCGGCCGGGCGGCGCGGCACCGGCGTCAGAACCGGTGCCCGCCGGACCGGCGCCGGCCGAGCGGCCACCGCTGACCGGCCGGATCTACTACCTGGTGGGCGGGACGCTGCCCCCGCGGTACAACCAGTGGGTCTCCCACGACCTGACCGGGCCGCGGTGGCGCGTCCGGCAGGCGTCCCGGCCGCCGTTGCTCATGCTGCCGTTCGCCGTCATGTTCGCGCTGCTGCCCGGGCGCCTCAACATCCGGCTCACCATCGCGATCGTCCTGCTGGCGATCGCGGTCGGCCTGGGGTTCGCCACCGCCGGCTACTTCCGCAACCGTCGCCTCGTCCAACATGGCTTCCCGCCGGTGTTCCCGCTCGAGGAGGACGAGGACAGCGGCCCCGAGGACGCTGGCCGCGCGACCGCCGATCACACAAAT
>NZ_CEVIVD010000115.1:4643-7134 GCF_982290655.1 Protofrankia sp. CiP1_Cm_nod3 | reverse complement strand
GGCATCGTCCAGCCGCGACCGGCAACCGTGGCTGGACGCCTGGTCAGAAGCTCGCGAACAGGTCCCGAGGCATGGCGATGCGGGCCGCCTCGGTCAACGAGCCGGACACCGACGGGTAGATCGTGAAGGTGTGGGCCACCTGATCGACGGTGAGGCCGTTGGCCACCGCCAGCGAAACCGGGAAGATCATCTCTGACGCCTGCGGCGCCACCACCACCCCGCCGAGGATGCTGCCGCTGCCGGGCCGGCAGAACAGCTTCACGAAACCGTCGGTGATGCCCTGCATCTTCGCGCGCGGGTTGCGCGCCAGCGGGAGGATCGTCGTCTGCGCCGCCACCTCACCCGACTCGATCATCTTCTGTGAGATGCCGACCGTCGCGATCTCCGGCTCGGTGAAGATGTTGGACGACACCGTGCCCAGCCGCAGCGGCGTGACCGCCTCGCCGAGCGCGTGCCACATCGCGATCCGGCCCTGCATGGCGGCGACCGACGCCAACGGCAGCACACCGGTACAGTCACCGGCGGCGTACACCCCCGGCACCGCCGTCCTCGACATCCGGTCGACCTCGATGTGGCCGCTCGAGGCACGCCGTACCCCGACCTCGGCGAGCCCGATGCCCGATGTCCGCGGCACCGACCCGACGGCCATCAGGACGTGGCTGCCGGTGATGGTCCGGCCGTCCGCGAGGTCGACCTCGACGCTGTCGCCGACCCGGCGGGCGGCCTCGGCCCGGGCCCGGCTGAGCACGGTCACCCCACGGCGCTGGAAGACCTCCTCGAGCACCTTGGCGGCGTCCGGGTCCTCCCCGGGCAGTACCCGGTCCCGGGAGGAGACGAGCGTCACGTTCGCGCCGAGCGCCTGGTAGGCGCTGGCGAACTCGGCGCCGGTGACCCCGGAACCGACGACGATCAGATGCTCGGGCAGCTCCCGAAGATCGTAGATATGGCGCCAGGTGAGAATTCTCTCACCGTCCGGTTCGATGTTCGGAAGAACCCTGGGTGACGCCCCGGTCGCGATCAGGATGATGTCGCCGAAGAAGGCCTCCCCGGAGTCGACCTCGACGGCGTGCGGGCCGACCAGCCGGCCGCGGGCGTGCACCACCCGCACGGCCTCCTTCTCCAGCCGGGTCTCGATGTCGCGGGACTGCGCCGCGGCAAGCCCCCGCACCCGGGCGTGGACCCGCTCGATGTCCACGCCGATGCCGGGCGGCAGCCCCGGGCCGGGCAGCGCCCCGGCGTCCCAGCCCGCCTCCGGCAGGACGTGGCCACCGTCACGCAGCCGGACTCCCAGGGACGGCGCCACGGCCAGCTCCGTCATCGCGGCCGACGTGGCGATCAGCGCCTTGGACGGGACACAGTCGGTGAGGACGCACGCGCCGCCCACCCCGTCCGAGTCGATGAGCGTGACGAACGCCCCAAGCTCAGCCCCGACAAGAGCCGCCTCGTACCCTCCGGGTCCTCCTCCGAGAATGACGATTCGCGGCACCTGCGCGCTCCCTTCGGTGGGTGGGATTCCCACCAGCTATCTTGCCTTGTCCGATGTGTGAGCAACCATCGCATGAACAGTCACCCGGCCTGGCGGGCGCGGACGCTCCCCCGCCAGGCCGGTACCGGGCGGACCGGGACACCGACGGCCAAGGCCCGGGATGGCCGGGATCCGGGATGCTCGGGGTCTACACTGTCTTTCGCGTAGCTGTCGAACATCGACGACCGGATCCGTGGTACCCCACGGGAGACCATCTGCCGCCGCGACGTGGTTACGGTCCGTGTTGTCACACGAAGTCGGGTCCAGGGACGTCACGATCAGGATCTCACGGCCGCCCAGGCAACTGCCCGGGCAACTGTGGCTGGATCGATCGTGGCACATCGGACGGGTCCGGGCAGATATGCGGTCCGCGAGGTCGGCCGGGAGCGGCCGAGGGCTCCCCGCGCGGCGCGTCCGCGCCCGCGGGGGGAGGAAGTGGGTACAGGTAGGGGCCAGTGAAGATCCTCCAGGTAGTTCTTTGCCACCGCGGCCGCGGTGCCCGGGCCGGTGAAGGACGCACACAATGACCTTGTATGCCGCCTACGGCAGCAACCTCGACCCGGCCCAGATGAAGGAACGCGCACCGCACGCCCCCGTCATCGGGACCGGCTGGATCCGCAACTGGCGGCTCACCTTCGGCGGCGAGGACGTCGGCTGGGAAGGCGCGCTGGCCACCATCGTCGAGTCACCCGGCTCCCGGGTGTACGTGATGCTCTACGACGTCGCCAAGCGTGACCTCAGGCAGCTCGACGTCTGGGAGGGCGTGGAGGCCAGCCTCTACACCCGCATCCGCGTACGGATCTTCACCCTGGACGGCGAGGCGCTGGCCTGGACGTACGTGCTGGACGCCTACGAGGGCGGGCTGCCGTCCAAACGGTATGTGGCCATCATGGCCGACGCGGCCGAGCGGGCCGGCGCGCCGTCCGACTACGTGGCCGATCTGCGCAACCGTCCCACCGCCTGACT
>NZ_CEVIVD010000115.1:0-4552 GCF_982290655.1 Protofrankia sp. CiP1_Cm_nod3 | reverse complement strand
CCGCGCCGGCCCGGGCGGACGGGGCGAGCGTTGACTGACGCAGCACTAGCTACTCTCAGTAATATCAGGTCCGCAACCGAGCCCGCGGGGCTGGACGGCCTGCCCCCGCGCGGCCAGCTCGTCCCCCAGCACGCCGAGGATCCGGACAAGATCGGCCTGGTCCCGCTCGGACAGGACGCAGAACAGGGCCGATGCCCGCTCGACATGCTCCTGCCCGACGCGGTCCACCACCTGTTCACCCTTGCTGGTCAGAGTGATGAGTATCGCCCGACGGTCGTGCGGGTGCCGGGTGCGGCGGACCAGGCCCTCGTGCTCGAGGGTGTCCACCAGCCCGGTCACAGCCCGGGCCGTGGTGCCGAGGTCCTGGACGAGATCGCGCATGATGGGCGGTCGCGGATGGTGGCGCAGCGCCGACAGCAGCCGGACGCCGGCCGGGCTTAGACCGCCAAGCCCCACGGACGCGTGCAGATAGCGCACCCAGGCCGGGCCGAAACGGGCAAACGCATAGAAAACCTGCTCTCGCAGAGATATCGCGATGTCACTGTCGGCGTTCACCTTGGGAGTGTCACCCATAAGACAAACCATTACCAGGTTCACAATCAGCGGTGGTACCGTTGCGGAGGTCAATATGCAAGAGCACAGATCATCCTAACGAGTGGGGAGACGCCGATGTCGGCGCTCGCGCGCTGGTGCCTCCGGCACCGCCGGCTTGTGATCTCTATCTGGATCGTTACCTTCCTGGCGGGATTTGCCACGGCCAGCACCACAGCCGGCCGGCTGACCTTCGACTTCTCGCTGCCCGGCCAGCCCGGCTACGAGACGGCCAAGAAGGTCCTCGCCACTTATCACACGGACAGCCAGGGCGCGCCGTTCATCCTGTCGCTGTCGGCCCAGCCCGGCCAGCGGGTCAGCGACCAGCAGGTGACGGACACCTTCGCCGCGGTCAAGCGCGACGTCTCCGACGTCCGAGTCATCGGCAGGGCGGAAACCGGCGACGACATCTTCGTCACCGATGACGGCCGCACCCAGTTCGCGTACGCCTTCTATCCGCCGCAGGACGGCCTCGACTCCGAGATCACGGTGGCGCTGAAGAAGTCGCTCGCCGAGCACACCCAGGCCGGGCTCACCGGCACCGTCACCGGCCTGAACGAGCTCGCGACCAACGGCGCGAACGACTCCGGCCCGGGGGTGCTGGTCGAAACCCTGATCGCCGGGCTCGGCGCGCTGGCGATCCTCGCTTTCGTCTTCGCCTCGCTGCTCGCGCTGCTGCCGCTGCTCGTCGCCGCGGTGGCGATCCTGTCGACCTTCCTCGTCCTGCTGGGGCTGACCTTCTTCGCGGACGTGTCGTTCCTGGTGCAGTTCCTCGTCTCCCTGATCGGCCTCGGTGTCGCCATCGACTACTCGCTGCTGGTCGTCACCCGCTGGCGGGAGGAACGCGCGCACGGCCGGGACAACCACGACGCCGTGGTGGCCTCGATGCAGTTCGCCGGCCATGCCGTGGTGTTCAGCGGCCTGACCGTGGCCATCGGCCTGGTCGCGATGGTCGTCATCCCGGTGCCCTTCCTGCGCTCCATCGGCTACGGCGGCATGCTCATCCCGCTGATCAGCGTGGCGGTCACGACCACCCTGCTGCCCGCGCTGCTCGGCGGCATCGGCCCGCGGGTCGACTGGCCACGTATCCGGCACGAGAACACCGCGAGCCGGTTCTGGACGAGATGGGCCTCGCTGGTCGTGCGCCGCCGCTGGATCGCCGCCGGCGCCGGGGTCGCCATCCTCACCGCGCTGATCATCCCGTTCCTCGGGATCCAGATCGGCACGGCGCAGTCCGGATCGCTGGCCAAGAGCGGCCCCGCCTACGAGGCAATAAAGATCATTGAGAGCGGCGGTGCCCCGAAGGGCGTCCTCACCCCGGCCGAGATCCTGGTCCAGTCATCCGCGGTGGACGACGTGCTGCGACGGGTCCGGGCCGTGGACGGCGTGGTCACCGCGACCGCCGCGAGCGGCCCCGAGGCGAACCGGGACGGCACCTCACTGATCATCGCCGTGCCGGACAGGGAGACCGCGGGCGGGCGCAGCATCGACTCGATCCGCAACCTCCGGTCCGCGCTGCACGACGTGCCCGGCGTCATTGGTGTGACCGGGATCGGCGCGTTGCAGCTGGACTACATGCACGGCGTCTACGGGGTGTTCCCCTGGGCCCTGGCTCTGATCGTCATCGTCACCTACATCCTGCTGGTGCGGGCCTTCCGCTCGCTGCTGCTGCCCCTGAAGGCGGTGGTGCTCAACCTCGTCTCGCTGGGGGCGACCTTCGGGGGCGTGGTGCTGTTCTGGCAGCACGGCTACGGCTCCGAGGAGATCTACGGCATCGAGGCCACCGGCGCCATCACCTTCTGGCTGCCGCTGATGGTCTTCGCGTTCCTCTTCGGCCTGTCCATGGACTACGAGGTGTTCATCCTCTCCCGCATCCGTGAGGAGTACGACGCCCGCGGCGACACCGACGCCGCCGTCGTCGAAGGTGTCGGCCGCACCGGGCGGCTGGTCACGTCGGCCGCCCTGATCCTGTTCCTGTCGTTCCTGTCGCTGTCGAGCGGGCCGCAGACCGACATCAAACTGTTCGCGACCGCGCTCGGCTTCGGCATCCTGCTGGACGCGACGGTCGTCCGGATGCTGCTGGTGCCGGCCCTGGTCTCCCTGTTCGGCAGCTGGAACTGGTACCTGCCGGACAGCGTCGCGAAGCTGCTGCGGATCGAGACCTCGCACCCGCGGCCGGCCGTTCCGGGCCCCCGGCCTCAGCCCGAGGCCGACCTCGAGGTGCCCAGCTCCCGGTAGCACCCGCAGCTCCGGGCAGACACATCCGCGGGGCCCTGGCTCACTGCCAGGGCCCCGGTTTCCTTCTCGGCTTTTCGACGGTCGCGCGCCGTCACTCCTCGGCCGCGGCGGCCGAGGCGAGACCGGCCGCGGTGGTCGCCAGCAGCCGGACGCCGACGCCAATGGCCTTCTCGTCCACGTCGAACCGGCCCTGATGAAGGTCGTGGACGGGGCCGCCGGGGCTGCGGGTGCCCAGCCGCGCGAGCGCTCCCGGCACCCGCTGGAGGTACCAGGCGAAGTCCTCACCGCCCAGGGACTGACCGGTGGGCGCGACGGCGTGCTCGCCGATCGCCGCCACGGCCGCCCGGCGGAGCGCCTCGGTGATGTCCACAGAGTTGATCACTGGTGGGACGTCCTGCCGGTGCTCGATCGTCGCGGTGGCGCCGTACGGCGCCACGAGCTGCGCGACCAGCCGTTCGACCATCGCCGGCGCCCGCTTCCAGACCTCTTCGTCGAAGAGGCGCAGCGTGCCCCGCAGCAGGCCGTCACGGGGAATGGCGTTCGGGACGCTGCCCGCCTCGATCTGCCCCCAGACCAGGCACGCCGCCGCCCGGGGGTCGACCGTTCGCGACAGCGCCGCGGGCAGCCCCGTCACCACCTGCGCCAGCGCGTGCACCAGATCCACGGTGTTCTGCGGACGCGACGTGTGCCCGCCAGGGCCCCGCAACCGGACCTCGATGTAGTCCGTCGCGGCCGTGATCGGGCCGCCGCGGATGCCCACCCGCCCGACTTCGAGCGCCGGGTCGCAGTGGACGGCTATCGCCGCGGACACCGAATCCAGTACGCCCTCGCGGATCAGCTCGAGCGCGCCGCCGGGCATGACCTCCTCCGCGGGTTGGAACACCAGCCGGATGGTGCCGGGCAACGGGTAACGCTCGTCGAACGCCGCCAGCGCCCTGCCGGTCCCGAGCACGATCGCGCTGTGGACGTCGTGCCCGCAGGCATGGCTCACCCCCGCCACGCAGGAGGAATAAGGGAGGTCTTTCTCGTCCCGCAACGGCAGCGCGTCGATGTCCGCGCGGACTATGACAACCGGGCCGGAACCGGTACCGACATCGCACCACAGGCCGGTGCCCGAGGACATCACCCGTGGCTTGAGACCGGAACTGTTCAGTGATTCCGCAATCAGTTCGGTCGTCCGCAGCTCCTGCCAGGCCAGCTCGGGATGCGCGTGGATATCACGACGCACATCCACCAGATCTTTCTCATTGTCCGCAAGCCAGGCCGCGACGAAGTTCTCCACCTTCACCGCACGGCCACCTGCCTACGGCCCCCACCCTGGCCCACCAGCCATCGACACCGAAAAGCCTCGGCCCCCTGCAAGTCAGACCCCTACTCTCCCGATATCAAACGATCACCAGATGCTACTGCGCGACGAGACGCCCAGGCGGCCCGGCGACCGCGGCGGCGCGGCAACCGGAACACGGCGGACACCGACACACCATCCCCGGATTTCCGGCGGATCGACTCGCAGGCCGCGGGGGACGCCGAGAGCCACAGCGCGAAATCGCACCACCGCGGGCGAGCGCACCATCGCCGCTCACCCCCGTCGACCACGGTACTCCGCCCCCGTCACGCCCCGGCCGAAGCCGTCTGGCGGCCCCGCCTGGCAGCCCCGCCTGGCGGCCCCGTCCGGCAGCCCCGGCTGTCACCGCCGGCCTCACCCCCGGCTTCCCCACGTCCC
>NZ_CEVIVD010000114.1:0-14778 GCF_982290655.1 Protofrankia sp. CiP1_Cm_nod3 | reverse complement strand
CGATTCTCAGGAACCTCCTCGACCCGTTCCCGTCGCCCGCGCTGGCGGTGGCCGGCGGCGGCGAACCAGCCGGCCTGATCACCGGGCGTATTCTGAGAACAGAAGCCGGTACGTCCCGTGGCGTCGCACGCGTGTGGACACCACCGGTCCGCAGCCTGGAAAATCCGCACACCATACGATTCAGTCAGGAGAACGTGAAACCGCGGACACACGATGGCATAACCATCCCCAAACTGGTGGAGAGCATGCGGACCGAGGGCTGGAAGGGCAATCCCATCGACGTCGTCGAACTCCCCGACAAGTCACTGCTGAGCATCGACAACCGCCGCCTCCTCGCCGCCCGCGAAGCAGGAATAGACGTCCCAGTCATACGCCACCACCCCGACGAGCCATTCCCTGAAAAACGAGGGAAGTCGATATTTTTCAGACCGAACCACAGTATCCGCCAGCTGCCGGACGGCAGCCTTGTCCGCGGTGGAACGGAGGGCGAAATCTTATACAAGAAAAAGGACAATCCGCTGACCTGGGGCGAAGCCGCCTTGTTCCGCGCCGCCCGCCAACCGAAAAATCCCGACGGTTCACAGTTCCCCCTGACGGGGCGCCTGGAACCACCGAGAATCTTGGCCGGAAAATGAAAAACCGTTCGGGTGTGCCGCCCCTTCCAATGCTCATAGAATGTTTTGCGAGCTATCTTCGGGATCTGACGGGCAAACGTTCGGTGGACGAACTTCTTGTCGCCCTGGAGGCGAACGGGTTGTACCTCGAGCGCGACCTGCTCCAGGCCCGCGGGGACGGCCTGACGAGATATCTGCCCGCGCCGGAGTCGGCCGGGATCTGGAGTGGCCGGCGCTGCTGGCTGGGCTGGTACCCCCCGGACACCGGCGAAGCCTCGGCTGGTGATCTGTGGTTCGACCCGGTCGAGATCTCGCTGATGGTCCTGATCCCGCAGACCCAGGAGGATCTCGCGGAACTCGCCGAGCTCCCGCCGCGTTTCCTGGCGCGGCACACGCCGTTTGTCGGATGGGTCGCCGTTCGGCAGATGGCGGTCTGGCAGGCGATGGGATGTGCGCTGGTGGCCGGCCGCGACCTGCGGGTCGACACGGAGGCCGGCCTGCCGCATGCGGCTGTCGCCGGGGTGCCGCCGGCGCTGGCGTGGGACATCGCTCTCTTCCTCGGCAAGGCGACCTGCGACCCGGACTACTGGGAGGCCGCCCATGAGGCGCTGTCGGCGGAAGAACTCGCGGGCATGTGGCCGGAGGACGCCCCGGAGCACGCCGGCGAGGTGAACTCCGGATTCTGGATCGTCGTCGGGCGCGACGACGTCCTGGCCGGCACCCCGTGGGACAACGACCTGGGCGACAATTTCCCATCCCTTGATGCGTCTTACCCTGCGCCGGGCGTCCGCTTCCGGACCGCCGTCTCCAGCCAGCTGGGAATAACAGATCCGGAAGAGGATGACGAACCGGGCGCTGTCATCGACCGTCGGCGGGCTGCCATGACCGAGGGCGGGCGAACGCGGTGATCGATCCGTGCATCCGGCGGGCCGCTGTCCTGACGGTCGCGGAGCGGCTGCGCAAGCAGGGGTGGAGCGGTGGGCCGCTGCACGCGGTGGGGCTGCCCGACGGCACGAAGGTCACCCTGCAGAACCTCCTGCTCGCCGCCGCGCGCGAGGCCGGCCTCCATCAGATCCCCACCCTCACCCACCATCCGGACGAGCCGCTGCCGCTCCTCATGGCCAGGGACTTCGTGCTCATCCGGCCGATCCGTGAGCTGGCGGACGGGCGGTGCGTGGTCGGCGGCCGGGCGGGGCGGGTGCTGTTCCGCCGGGGGCTCCGCGCGGCGACATACGGCGAGGCCGCGCTGTTCCGTGCCGTCGGCCAGCCGGACATTCCCGATGGCGCCCCGGTGCCCTTCCCGTGGACGGCCGCCATGAGCCCGAGAGAAAACCGGACATGAGAGAAGGCCAGCAATGAGAGAAGGCCGGGAATGACCGGCACGCTGGACGACGCCTACGCCGATCACCTACGGCTGTGGGCGGCCGGGTCGGCATCGCCCCGGCTGGTGGACGCGCTCGTACACGGCGGCGAGCCGGCCGAAGCCGAACTGCTACGGGCGTACCTCACCACCGGCGACCACTGGATGGACAGGCCGCGGACGTCGGGCGTGTGGCATGACCGGGCATGCTGGATCGGCGCCAGGCCGCCGGCGACGGCCCGCGGCGGTGACCTCTGGTTCGACGTGGTGGAAGTGGCCCTCATGGTGCTGATACCACGTCCGGAGACGGAGCTGGCGGCTTTCTCCGCCGAGGAGTGGCAGGCCCTGACCGCGTGTGTGGGCTGGCTGTCGACCAGACCGGTCCGGCGGTGGCAGTTCCTGGGCTTCGCGTCCGTCACCGGCCTGGACCCCGGGCGGACGATCGGCTCGTCCGCGTATGCCATGGGCGCCCGCGGCGCCTGGGCCGACCGGTACGCCGGGTACTTCGGCAAGAGCCTGCCCGGCTGGGACAGCTGGTGGGGGGCGTCCTGCGCGCTCGGTGATGAAATCATCAACACCATGTGGCCGGCGGACATCCCGGAGATCGGGTTTCGTGTCGCGGAGGACGCGATGGCGCTTCTGGGCCGTGCCCGCGCGCTCCTGACGGACCAGGATCCGGATGGCCCGTTCCCGCTGGGTGAACGTTTTGCCGTCACGGACCGCTACTGGCTGCCGGGCATGCGGTTCCGGACGGAGCTGAGCGCCCAGCTCGGCCTCCTGCCGGCCGACCGGGGAGAAAACGGGAACATGCCCGTACTCGCCCGGCCATGAACGGGAAGGCCGCGGGGGTCATATGCCGGCCGCGTGCATGCCGCGTAGCTCTTTTTTCAGTTCGGCGATCTCGTCGCGTAGCCGGGCGGCGAGCTCGAACTGGAGCTCCTTGGCCGCCTCGTGCATCTGGTCGTCGAGCTGGCGGATGAGCTGCGCCAGGTCGGCGCTGGGCATACCGGCCAGCTCGGCCGCGTGCCGCCCGACCACACCGTCACGGCCCGCCTTCGACGACATCCCGGGCCCCGGCACCTTCCCGCGGGAGCGGGCGCGGCCGCCACCGCCGATGGCCTCACCCTCGGCGCTCTCCCGGACGAGGTCGTCCAGGATGTCGATGACCTTCTTGCGCAGCGGCTGCGGGTCCACTCCCCGTTCGGCGTTGTAGGCGATCTGCTTCGCGCGCCGCCGGTTCGTCTCCTCGATGGCCCGCCGCATCGACGGGGTCACCTTGTCGGCGTACATGTGTACCTGGCCGGAGACGTTGCGCGCGGCCCGGCCGATGGTCTGGATCAGCGACTTGTCCGACCGCAGGAAGCCCTCCTTGTCGGCGTCCAGGATGGACACCAGCGACACCTCGGGCAGGTCCAGCCCCTCCCGCAGCAGGTTGATGCCGACCAGCACGTCGAACTCGCCCCTGCGCAGGCCGGTGAGCAGCTCGACGCGGCGCAGCGTGTCGATGTCGCTGTGCAGGTAGCGGACCCGGATGCCGAGCTCGAGCAGGTAGTCGGTGAGGTCCTCGGCCATCTTCTTGGTCAGCGTCGTGACCAGCACCCGCTCGTCGCGTCCGGCGCGGGCGCGGATCTCGCCGACGAGGTCGTCGATCTGCCCCCTGGTCGGTTTGAGCACGACCTCCGGGTCGAGCAGGCCGGTCGGCCGGATGATCTGCTCGACCACGCCGTCGGCGCGGGAGAGCTCGTACGGCCCGGGGGTCGCCGACAGGTACACCGTCTGGCCGATACGGGCGCAGAACTCCTCCCAGCGCAGCGGCCGGTTGTCCATCGCGCTGGGCAGCCGGAAACCGTGCTCGACCAGGTTGCGCTTGCGCGACATGTCGCCCTCGAACATCCCGCCGATCTGCGGGACCGTGTTGTGCGACTCGTCGATCACCAGCAGGAAGTCGTCCGGGAAATAGTCCAGCAGGGTGTGCGGTGGGCTGCCGGCGGCCCGGCCGTCGATGTGCCGGGAGTAGTTCTCGATACCCGAGCAGAAACCGACCTGGCGCATCATCTCGATGTCGTAGGTGGTGCGCATCCGCAGCCGCTGGGCCTCCAGCAGCCTGCTCTGGCGTTCCATCTCGGCGAGCCGGTCGGTGAGCTCCGTCTCGATGCCCGCGATCGCCCGTTCCATGCGTTGCGGGCCGGCCACGTAGTGGGTGGCGGGGAAGACGAAGACATCCCGCGCCTCCCGGACGATCTCACCGGTGAGCGGGTGCAGGTAGGCCAGCCGTTCGATCTCGTCGCCGAACATCTCGATGCGGACGGCGAGCTCCTCGTAGACGGGGAACACCTCGACGGTGTCGCCGCGGACCCGGAACGTCCCCCGGGTGAAGGCGATGTCGTTGCGGGCGTACTGGATGTCGACGAACCGGCGCAGCAGCCTGTCGCGCTCGATCTCCTCCCCGACCCGCAGCCGGACCATGCGCTCGATGTACTCCTCGGGGGTGCCCAGGCCGTAGATGCAGCTCACGCTCGCCACGACCACCACGTCCCTGCGGGTGAGCAGGCTCATCGTGGCCGAGTGGCGCAGCCGCTCGACCTCCTCGTTGACCGAGGAGTCCTTCTCGATGTAGGTGTCGGTCTGGGCGATGTACGCCTCGGGCTGGTAGTAGTCGTAGTACGAGACGAAGTACTCGACGGCGTTGTGCGGCAGCAGCTCCCGGAACTCGTTGGCGAGCTGGGCGGCGAGGGTCTTGTTCGGTGCCATCACCAGCGTCGGCCGCTGCACCTGTTCCACCAGCCACGCGGTGGTGGCCGACTTGCCGGTGCCGGTCGCGCCCAGCAGGACGACGTCCTTCTCGCCGGCGCGGATCCGGCGGGCCAGCTCCGCGATCGCCGCCGGCTGGTCACCGGAGGGCTCGAACTCGGAGACGACCTGGAACGGCGCGGTCGAGCGCGTGATGGCGCTGGCGGGGCGGTCGACGCCGGCGGGACGGTCGGTCGTGGGGCTCACGTCCCCTACAACACCACAGACCTCCGACAATTTCGCACCCGGCCGGCCCTACCCGGGCTGGTGGGACGCGAGCAGGCCCGCCCACACCTCGTCCACCCTGGCCCGAAGGTCCTCCGGGCTGCCGCCGTTGTCCACGAGGATGTCCGCGACCGCCCGGCGGGCGGCGTCGTCGGCCTGGTTGGCCATCCGCGCCCGCGCCTGCCCGGGGGGCAGGCCCCGGCCGGCCAGCCGGGCCAGGCGGACCTCCAGCGGCGCCTCCACCACGACGACCACGTCGTACCGGCCGGCGAGACCGGCCTCGACGAGCAGCGGCACGTCGTAGACGACCACCGCGTCCGCCGGCGCCTGCGCCATGCGTTCGGCCGCCCGCGCGCCGACCAGCGGATGCGTGATCGCCTCCAGCCGGCGGCGGGCGTCCGGGTCGGCGAACACGACCGCCCCGAGAGCCGCCCGGTCGAGCGCGCCGTCGGCCCCGAGCAGATGCGCGCCGAACTCCTCGACCACGGCTTGCAGCCCCGGTGTCCCGGGAGCGACCACCTCGCGGGCGAGCTGGTCCGCGTCGATCACCACCGCGCCGTGGCCGGCCAGCAGCCGCGCCACCGCGCTCTTGCCCGCACCGATCCCACCGGTCAGCCCCACCCGCAGCACAGGAGCGAGTCTGCCGCATCGCCCCGTCCGCCGTACCGGATGGGCCGCCGTACCGGATGGGCGGGCCGCGTCAGGTGAGGACCTTGGCCTTCAGCCGCTGGTACTCCTCGTCCGAGATGGCGCCGTGGTCCCGCAGCTCGGCGAGGCGGCCGATCTCGTCCGCGGGGCCGCCACCCGGCGGGACATAGCTGCGCAGCGCCTGCTCCTGCCGGGCCGCCCGCTCCATCGCCCGTTCGTGCATGCCGCCGCCCCGCACGATCAGATAGATAAGGATGCCGAACAACGGGAACACGATGGCGACGACGATCCAGCCTGCCTTACCCCAGCCGGACAGGTCATGGCTGAGCAGAATGTCGGACACGACCGCGAAGAGCAGATAGAACCACAGTGCGAAGAGAAAGAACCACAACAACGTCCAGAACACGCTGAGCAGCGGATACGAATAGTCGCTGTCCACGATGACCCCCTGGTGTCGCGCCATGGCCGCGCCGCGGCGCTCCCCCGCGGCGGATCCGCGGGGGAGACACCAGGCCCGGCCTGGCACGGATACGGCCGGTGCACACGCACGGCCGATGTAACGCGACAACCGTCACGTCCACCATGCGCGGCGACGGCGTCCCCCTCCTCATCCCCACCAGGTGAAAACACCGCCGCGGAAGGGATGCGGCAGCAGCCCGGCCACATCGCGCCCGGGCGCTTGTGACGGATTCCGGACAGAGCCGGGCTCACCTGTCGAAAAAGCCACCGATTCCCCGTCCGCCAAGGAGCCCGTCCGCCAGGAGCCCGGCAGGCGGGCAGGGCGGCCGGCCGCCGGTGGGAACCGCTTGCGGGGGCGTTGGCGGACGGCAGCCGGCTCTTCGGCGCTGGACGTGCCGGGTGGCCTGTTGAATGCTTGCGGTGGACGGCGTCCATGATGCGGGGAGGTGCCCGGGGTGGTGCGCAGGGCACCGGTGACGGAGCCGGACGAAGGCCGGGTGACAGTGGGCGCCCCGGCGCGTTACGCGGCGGGGCTGCCCGGGGTGGCGCACGCGCTCGGCCAGTCGGTGGCCCAGATGGGGGTGCGCCGCAGCGTCGCCACCCTGCGGCTGCTCAACCAGACGGACGGGTTCGACTGCCCGGGATGCGCCTGGCCGGACCCGGATCCCGCGCACCGCGCCGCCGCGGAGTTCTGCGAGAACGGGGCGAAGGCCGTCGCGGAGGAGGCGACCCTGCGCCGGCTGGCACCGGAGTTCTTCGCCGCGCATCCGCTGCCGGATCTCGCCGGCCGCTCCGGCTACTGGCTCGGCCAGCAGGGCCGGCTGTGCGAGCCGATGCACAAGGCGGCGGACGACGACCACTACCGCCCGGTGAGCTGGGACGACGCCTTCAGGATCATCGCGGCCGAGCTGACCGGCCTGGACAGTCCCGACGAGGCCGTCTTCTACACCTCGGGGCGCACCAGCAACGAGGCGGCGTTCGTCTACCAGCTGTTCGTCCGCGCGTTCGGCACCAACAACCTGCCGGACTGCTCGAACATGTGCCACGAGTCCTCCGGGGCGGCGCTCACCGAGACGATCGGTATCGGCAAGGGCAGCGTCACCCTCGACGACCTCGAACAGGCCGACCTGGTGCTCGTCGTCGGGCAGAACCCGGGGACGAACCATCCGCGCATGCTCTCGACGCTGGAGCGGGTGAAACGGGCCGGCGGCGGCATCGTCGCGGTCAACCCGCTGCCCGAGACGTCGCTGATCCGGTTCCGTAACCCGCAGCGGCCCGCCGGTGTGCTCGGGCGCGGCACCGCCCTGGCCGACCAGTACCTCCAGATCCGGCTCAACGGCGACATGGCGCTGTTCCAGGCGCTGTCACGCCGCCTGCTCGACGCCGAGGCCGCCGCCCCGGGCACAGTGCTCGACCACGGCTTCCTCGCCGCGCACACCACCGGCTTCGACGCGTTCGCCGAGCATCTGCGGACGCTGTCCGACGACGACGTCCGCGCCGCCACCGGGCTCGCCGACAGCGAGATCGACGAGCTGGCCCGCCGGGTGCTGGCCGCCGAGAAGATCATCGTGTGCTGGGCGATGGGGCTCACCCAGCACGCCAACGCGGTGGCCACCATCCGGGAGGTGGTGAACTTCCTGCTCCTGCGCGGCAACATCGGCCGGCCGGGGGCCGGGGTCTGCCCGGTGCGCGGGCACAGCAACGTCCAGGGCGACCGCACGATGGGCATCTGGGAGAGGATGCCGGACGCGTTCCTCGACGCCCTCGGCGCCGAGTTCGGCTTCGCCCCGCCGCGACGGCACGGCCACGACGTCGTCAACGCGATCCGCGCGATGCGGGACGGGCGGGTGAAGGTCTTCGTCGGCATGGGCGGCAACTTCGTCGCGGCCGCGCCCGACACGGCCGTCAGCGAGGCGGCGATGCGCGGCTGCCGGCTCACCGTGCAGATCTCCACCAAGCTCAACCGCTCCCACGCGGTCACCGGCCGCCAGGCCCTCATCCTGCCCGCGCTGGGCCGGACCGAGATCGACGTGCAGGCCGGCGGCCCGCAGTTCGTCACCGTCGAGGACTCGATGGGTGCCGTGCACGCCTCCCGCGGCAGCCTGCCGCCGGCGGCGCCGTCGCTGCGCTCGGAGGTCGCCATCGTCTGCGGGCTCGCCCGGGCCACCCTCGGCGGGAGGACGGCGGTGGACTGGGCGGGCCTGGCCGGCGACTACCGGCGCATCCGCGGCCACATCGCCGCCGTCCTGCCCGCCTTCGCCGACTACGACGCCCGGGCCGGCCGGCCCGGGGGATTCCTGCTGCCGCACCCGCCCCGGGACAGCCGCAGCTTCCCGACCCCGGCCGGCCGCGCCGCCATCACCGTCAACACGCTGGAGGTGCTGCGCACACCGCCCGGGCACCTGCTGCTCCAGACGATCCGCTCCCACGACCAGTACAACACCACCGTCTACGGCCTGGACGACCGCTACCGCGGCATCCGCCACGGCCGGCGCGTCGTCCTCGTCCACCCCGACGACCTCGCCGCGCTCGGCATCCCCGACGGCGGCCAGGTGGACATCGTCAGCGTCCACGCCGCCGTCCACGCCGCCGTCCACGCCGCCGTCGCCGTCGCCGGCAACGGGCAGGGCAACGGTGCCGAACGCCGGGCCGAGAACTTCCGCGCTGTCGCCTACCCCACCGCCCGCGGCTGCGCCGCCGCGTACTTCCCGGAGACGAACGTCCTCGTCCCCTTGGACAGCACCGCCCGGCGCAGCAACACGCCCACGTCCAAGTCGCTGATCGTCCGGCTGGAACCACGGTAGGCGCGGGCGACGCGGCAGGATCAGGACGGCTGTCGACGCGGGCAGCCCGCTGGTCACCAAGCCGATGGCGCAGCGTCGCCGGCCGGGCATGGTGGACCTCGCCGATCCGGACATGGGATACTTCGCGCCGTGTTTTCCGCGGCCGTCCCCCGGAGCGAGGATGATCAGGCCGCCTGTTCGGCCCTGACAGGTGTCGAGCCCCCTGGCGCCCTCCCAGCGACCCGGCCCGGAAAGCCCGGCAGGCAGCACTCCCTTCCGGACCACTCCCTTTCCCTTCCGGACCGCTCCCATGGGCCCACGGCATCCGGATCCGGCGCATCACGTCCGGATGACTTTTCCGGGGAGCAGCTCCAGGACCTGCACCGCCGGCTGGCCGCCGGCGACGCCACCGCGCTGGCCGAGGTGCACGCCCGCTACGCGGGCTGTCTCATGGCCGTAGCCACGCAGGTCACCGCCGACCGCGAGGCCGCGGCCGAGATCGTGCAGGACGTCCTGGTCCACCTGTGGGAGCACCCTCTGCGGTTCGACCCCGGACGCGGCAACCTGCGCGCCTACCTGGTCGTCATCGCTCGGCGGCGGGCGGTGGACTGGGTCCGGCGCGAACATGTGCGCAGGCCGTCGGATGCCGTCGCCCGGGAGCTGGCCGGCCTGCCCGACGGCCCGGCCGCCGACGCGGTGGTGCTGAGCGAAGCCACCGCGGCCATGGTGCGCCAGGGCGTGGCCGACCTGCCCCATCAACTGCGGGAGGCGGTGGAGCTCGCGTTTTTCGACGGATGCACGTACCGCGAGGCAGCCGCAAGGCTTACCATCCCGGAAGGTACGGTGAAATCCCGTATCCGAACAGCGTTACACAAACTGGCCGTCCGGCTGGAACGCGAAGGAGTCCACTCGTGACTGTGGGGGACGCCGGAGCCGGGTCCGGCGGGCCTGGGCACCTGCCCACCGCCGGATGCCGGGGGCATGTCGATGACCTGCTCGGGGCATACGTGCTCGGCGCCTGCGATCCGGACGAGACCATTGTCATCGAAACCCACCTCGGCCGCTGCGAACAGTGCCTGGCCGTCGCCGAGACCCTCGGCACCGGCCTGCTCGAACTGGTCGGGCCCGACGGCCGCCCCGTCCCCACGTCGTTTCCGGCGGGCGCGTTCTCCCCGACGGCCGTGCCGTCGGCCAACGGTGTGACGGCAGCCTCGGGCAGGGTGACACCACCGGATGGTCCGGAGGACATGGCCGGCGCTCCCGAGCCGGCCGGAACCGCGGATGCGTGGACAGCCGGGGACGCGTGGACAGCCGGCCCGCGTGCCGGCGGAGTCGAAGCGGTCGTGGCCGCGGCACTCGCCCGCCGTCCCGCCGCACCGCTCACAGCCGGGATCGCGGATCTTTACCTTGCCCAGGTCGCCGCCGTCGACCGGCTGCTGGCCGAGCTCACCGCACAGGAGTGGGCGCGCCCGATCGTCAACGGCTGGAACCCGCGGGAGCTGATCGCGCATCTGGCCGCTTCCGACGGGCTGCTCGCGGCCCGGATCGGCCTGGCGGTGGACCCGCCGGTGGAAAGCACCGACCTCGACGAGCGGACCGCCGCCGTCCACGCCCACCAGCACGGCTGGACGGCGGAACGCACCTGGCGGGCATGGCATGACGGGGCGGACCGGATCGCCGGCCGTCTCGGGCCGGCCGAGCCCTCCACCGCCCGGCCGGCCGCCCGGTCGGCCGCCCCGGACACGACATCCGCCGCCCACCTGCACGACCACCTGACCGCTCGGGCGTTCGAGACCTGGATCCACGGACGCGACATCGCCGAGCAGGTCGGCCTCACCATGCCGCTTCCTCCCGCCGCCCATCTCCACCGGATGGCCGACACGGCGATGCGCGCGCTCGACCCGAAACGGCGAGCCGCCCTGCCCGACCGGTCCAGGCAGGCCACCCTCCTGGTCGACCTGTCGGGCGCCGGTGGGGGCCGGTGGCTGATCGGGCCGGACGGCCCGCGCGAGATCCCCGGCACGGGGAAGGGGCCCGCCGCGGACGCGTGGCTGCGCACGCGCATCCTCGACTTCTGTCTCCTGGTCGCCGACCGCAGGCAGACAGCGGATCTCGGTGCCGAGATGGCGGGAGACATCGAGATCGCCCAGGCGATGCTCGACGTCGCACCCTCTTTTGCCGGCGCCTGACCGAGCGGCATCCACCACACGCGATTCCGGCTGTCCCGCGGTTTTCCCGGCCAGCGGATCGCGGGCGGACGTGTCGGCAAGGAGACATCTTCGATCCGGCCCGCCCTGGGCGCCGAACTCTCCTCGACGCCGGCACCACCAACCCGACCGACCGGCCGGCGTCAGAAGGAGAGATCATGCGTACCCGTCGGCTCACCGTCGCCCTCGCGGCTTCCACCACCGCGCTCCTGCCGGTCCTGCTCACCGGCCTGTCGTCCCCTGCCTCAGCGGCCGTCGAGACCTGCGTCAACCAGTTCACCGGCGCCGCGCTCACCGCCACCGTCGTCGGGAGCGACGGCGCGGACTTCATCACCGCCCGGAGCAACGACGTGATCTCGGCCAAAGGCGGGAACGACGTTGTCTACGTCAGCCCGTTCGTGAGCAACGTGACGATCTGCCTCGGTGACGGCAACGACCAGTTGGTCTTCACCGGCGGCACACCGGTGAGCCCGCTTTCGGTCATGGGCGGTCCGGGCAGCGACAGCATCCCGGGCAGCAACGGCAACGACGCGCTCAACGGGGGTGACGGGACCGACTCGATCGACGGACGGGGCGGCTACGACACCTGCAAGAACGGGGAGTTCGTGGTCAACTGCGAGATCATCCTCTAGGAAGCCACCGCACGACGCCTTCCCGGACGATAAAGATCTTGTAAATCTGTCGATCAGGGATCTGCCGGCAGGCAGGACGTGGGCTGAACCAGCGGTTCACAAGGGGCCGGAGGCAGCGCGATCATGCTTGTCCCGCGCTGCCCGAGGCCAGCCCCCGGGCCGCTGGCAGCGACACCGCGCTGCCCTCAGAGCGGGGACACGCCACCGGCGGCCGCGCCTGTGACACGAACCCCACCTGTGACACGAACATATGCGGGGGCCGGCGGGAGATCTCCCGCCGGCCCCCGCTATCGCTTGATGATCTTCCGTGCTACTCGCGGCCGAACTGCTCGCGAAGCCGGCGCAACGCTTCCTCGTCGATCGCGGAGGCGGGCTGCTCCGACTCGGCGGAGGTGTAGGACGACGGCGCGACCGCGGCGGCCTCGGCCTCCTGAGCGGCGCGGATCTGTGCCTGGTGCGCCTCGTAGCGCTGCTGGGCCTCGGCGTACTGCCGCTCCCACTCGGCCTGCTGCTCCTCGAAGCCGGGCAGCCACTCCCCCGTCTCCGGGTCGAAGCCCTCGGGGTAGACGTAGTTGCCCTGCTCGTCGTACTTGGCCTCCATCCCGTACTGGGACGGGTCGAAGGCCTCGCCGTCGGGCAGCAGCGCGCTGCTGTCGTTGGCCTGCTTGAGGGACAGGCTGATCCGGCGACGGTCCAGGTCGATGTCGATGACCTTGACGAGGATCTCGTCCCCGACGTTGACGACCTGCTCGGGGATCTCCACGTGGCGCTCGGCCAGCTCGGAGATGTGCACCAGGCCCTCGATGCCCTCGTCCACCCGGACGAACGCGCCGAACGGCACGAGCTTGGTGACCCGGCCCGGCACGACCTGGCCGATGGCGTGGGTGCGGGCGAACTGGCGCCACGGGTCTTCCTGGGTGGCCTTCAGTGACAGCGACACCCGCTCCCGCTCCAGGTCGACGTCGAGGACCTCGACCGTGACCTCCTGGCCCACCTCGACGACCTCGGACGGGTGGTCGATGTGCTTCCAGGACAGCTCGGAGACGTGCACCAGGCCGTCGACACCACCGAGGTCGACGAACGCGCCGAAGTTGACGATGGAGCTGACAACACCCTTGCGGATCTGGCCCTTGGCGAGCTGGGCGAGGAACTCCGAGCGGACCTCGCTCTGGGTCTGCTCCAGCCAGGCCCGGCGGGAGAGGACCACGTTGTTCCGGTTCTTGTCCAGCTCTATGATCTTGGCTTCGAGCTCACGGCCGACGTAGGGCTGCAGGTCGCGGACGCGGCGCATCTCCACCAGGGAGGCCGGCAGGAAGCCGCGCAGCCCGATGTCGAGGATGAGGCCGCCCTTGACGACCTCGATGACGGTGCCGTTGACGACGCCGTCCTCTTCCTTGAGCTTCTCGATCGTGCCCCAGGCGCGCTCGTACTGGGCGCGCTTCTTCGACAGGATGAGCCGGCCTTCCTTGTCCTCCTTCTGGAGAACGAGGGCCTCGACATGATCGCCGACGGTGACGACCTCGTGCGGGTCGACATCGTGCTTGATCGAAAGCTCCCGGGACGGGATGACGCCTTCGGTCTTGTAGCCGATGTCAAGGAGCACCTCGTCGCGGTCCACCTTGACGATGGTTCCGTCGACGATGTCGCCGTCGTTGAAAAATTTGATCGTTTTGTCGACGGCGGCGAGGAAGTCCTCGGCCGAGCCGATGTCGTTGACCGCGACCTGCGGGGTGGTCGGGGTAGGCGGTGTGGTCACGGTCTCCACGGGTCGTACGTCGGTGGTGCTCGTCAAGGGGTCGGCTCCGACTACGGGGTTCGTCGTATGCACGAGGGCCGGGTCGAACCGCCGGGACGGAGGGACAGGGACCGTGCTAAACGAACACTGTCGATACCGAAAGCGACGCTCGAGCGGATCTGCTACGTCTGAGATCCACGGACTCTCGTGCCAGTCCTAAGTCTAGGGACCGGTGTCCAAGGTGGTCAACGCCAGGGGCCCGTAACCTCGTCCAGGATCACAGGACCGGCGGGGCCGCCGGGCGCACGGACCACTGCGAGGCCACGCCGGCAGACCCGGCGCGCCCGCCCGCATACCACCGCCGGCGTCCAGGGGCCCGCCTGACACTGCGAGGATCGATGCCGTGAACGGAGCAGAACACCCCGGCCCGGCAGCCCGCGAGCCGGCGCCCGCCCGCCGGGCCGCGCCGCAGTACCCTCCGGGCCACTACCACCCGGCGGAGTTCGGCTACAGCGACATCGACGACGACAGTGCCCGGTGGGCCAGCCGCGGCTACTGGGACGCCACCGCCGACGACTACCAGGCCGAACACGGCGCCTTCCTCGGCGACACCGACTTCCTGTGGTGCCCGGAGGGGCTGCGGGAGGCCGACGCCGGGCTGCTCGGCGAGGTCCGCGGCCGCACCGTCCTGGAGATCGGCTGCGGTGGCGCGCAGTGCGCCCGCTGGCTGGTCGCCCGCGGCGCCGAGGTGGTGGCGCTGGACCTCTCCGCCGGGCAGCTGCGGCACGCCCGCGCGCTGTCGGCCGCCACCGGTGTGCCGGTCCCCCTGGTGCAGGCCGACGCGGCCCGGCTGCCGCTGGCCGACGCGAGTGTGGACACGGCCTGCTCCGCCTTTGGCGCGATCCCGTTCGTCGCGGACAGCGCCGCGGTCATGCGCGAGGTCGCCCGGGTGCTGCGGCCCGGCGGCCGCTGGGTCTTCTCCACGACACATCCGATGATCTGGTCGTTTCCCGACCACCCGGGCAAGGAGGGGCTGACGGTCGTGCGCAGCTACTTCGACCGCCGGGCCTACGTGGAACGGGACTGGGCCGGCCGGACGACCTACGCCGAGACGCACCGGACCGTCGGTGACCGGGTCCGGGAGCTGGTGGCGGCCGGGCTGCGCCTGCTGGACGTGATCGAGCCGGAGTGGCCGGCCGGTCACGACCGGGTCTGGGGCCAGTGGGGGCCGGTGCGGGGCCGCTTCTTCCCGTCCACCGCGATCTTTGTGACCGACAGGCCCGCCGGGCCCGCCTGACACCCACTGCCACGTACTGACACGTCCC
>NZ_CEVIVD010000113.1:3547-15706 GCF_982290655.1 Protofrankia sp. CiP1_Cm_nod3 | reverse complement strand
GCCCCCGACAAAGCCCGCACCACCCAGCCCCACTCTCACAAAACAGCCCACACCTTTCCCACCCACCACCGAATGATCGGTAAGCCCACCGACCGGCCACTGAGGCGATGTAATCATGACGATGGCTGCGAATATCACCGGTCAGCTCCGGTGCGCGAACGTCGCCTGCGCGCGTTCAAACCGGTGTTCGGTCGTGCGGGAAGTGCCGACGGCGGCGGCCGCGGTGGCCAGAATGAGCGCGGCGAGTACGAGGACCAGGGCAGGCTGCGGTTTCGGAGGCGGCTCCCGTAGTGCCCGTGCCCGATGGGCGAGGTCGGTATGCACGGCGCCGAGCGCCGCGGTCGGCATGGTCGCTGTGCCCGCGCGGGCGAGGCCGGCGCGGGCCAGCGCGCGGACGGCAACAGCGCGGTTGTCGGTGGTCGCGGCGGCGTCTTCGTCGGCCCAGCGTTCGACGGCGAGGCGGACGGTGGCGGCAGGTGCCCGCAGGAGCGGGTTGGCGGCGGCGGCGAGGTCGGCGAGCTGGGTGTAGGCGTGGTGGCGGTGGCGGAGGTGGGAGTGTTCGTGGGCGAGCAGAACGCGGCGTTCGTCGGCGGGTAGCGCGCGCAGCATCGCGGTGGACACCACGATGCGGCCGGTGAGTCCGGGCAGGGTGTAGGCGTCGGGGCGGTCGTCGTCGACGATGACCAGACCGGTGGGGGCGGGTCCGAGCCGGCGGCAGGTGAGTTCCGCGGCGGCCAGGTCCTTGCCGACACCGACCGCCCGGCGGGTGGCGGCGGCGAGCAGCCCGATGACGATGGCGGCGGGCAGCAGCCCGGCCGGGGCCGGCAGCGGGTCGTGCCCGCGCACCACGGTGGTCGACCAGTGTCCGACCGCGGCGAGCGGGGGCAGTGGGGCGAGCAGGGTGAAGGCGACGACCGCCAGGATGAAACCGGTGGCCAGCGCGGTCACCAGGCAGGCGGTGGTGAGTAGCCGGGTGGCGGCGGCGGGCGGCAGCCGCCGGCCGAGCCAGCCGCCGCCGACGGCCAGCAGCAGGCTCGTGGCGAACGGGACGAGCGCGACGGCCGTCATCGCCGAGGCCCGCCGTCCGCGCTGTCGACGTCGGCGGCCGGCTGGTGGGCTGCGAGGAGGCCGACGAGGAGCTGTTCGTCCTCCGGACTCAGGTCCGCGACGAAACGGGCCAGCGTCTCGGCCCGCTGTGCGCCGGCGCCCAGCACCCGGATCATCTGCCGGGCGATGAGCGCGGCGTCGAGAGTGTCCGGGTCGGCGGCCGGGGCATAGGCGAAAGAACGCCCGGCGGGCGCCCGGGTCAGGGCACCCTTGTCGTGCAGGCGGGCGAGGGTCGTCATCACCGTGGTGTAGGCCAGGGGCACGCCGAGTTCGGCGAGTGTCTCGGCCGGGGTGAGGGGCCGGCCGGCCGCCGCGATCGCGGCAAGTATCTCCCGTTCGAGTGCTCCCGGTTCGCGCCTGGGTCTCCGCGCCACTCTCGCCCTCCTCGCTACTACTAGATTGATAGTACAAGGAGTCTGACAGTCGAGCGTGACGTGCGAAGGCTCCATGGCAGCCTTCGAGGTACCAGCCTTTTCAGCGGTCCCGACGCCGCCGCCCGCCACCTCCATCGAGGGTCTACTATTCACCGAGTAGTAGACATGTGGATGTTCGACTGGAGGACGTATGGCGGTCGGTGTCCCGGCGGTGGAGGCTTCCGGGCTGGTCAAACGTTTCGGTGGTCTCATCGCGGTGGATCATGTTGATCTGCGGGTGGATGTCGGGGAGGTGTACGGGATCCTCGGCCCGAACGGCGCCGGGAAGACGACGTTCCTGCGGATGCTGTTCGGGCTGATCCGTCCGGACGCCGGGACGTTGCGGGTGTTCGGCCGGACCTGGGGGGATGCCGGCCCGTCGATGTTGGACGGGGTCGCCGGGTTCATCGAGAGTCCGCGGTTCTACCCCTACCTGTCCGGCCGGCGGAACCTGAACCTGCTGGCCGGCCTGGACCGCGGCGGGGCGGACAGCCGGATCGACGAGGTGCTCGACGTCGTCGACCTCGCCAGACGGGCGGGTGACAAGGTCGGGGGCTACTCGTTCGGGATGCGCCAGCGCCTCGGGGTCGCCGCGTCGCTGCTGCGCGACCCGCGGCTGCTCGTGCTCGACGAGCCGGCGAACGGCCTGGACCCCGCTGGCATCCGGGACATGCGCGCCCTGGTCAAACGGCTTGCCGCCGGGGGGCTGACCGTGCTGCTGAGCAGCCACAACATGGACGAGGTCGAGGAGATCTGCGACAACGTCACCATCATGCGCACCGGCCGGGTGGTCTACCACGGCTCGATTGACCAGCTGCGCGCCCAGGCCCCCGACCCGTCCCATCGGCTGATGACCAGCGACGACGAGCAGGCGCTGCGCCTGGCCGCCGGCCATCGGGCAGTGGCCGTCTCCGTCCATCCCGACGGCGGCCTGGCGCTGCGCGCCCAGGCCGCCGACGCGGACGCCTACATCATCGCCCTCGGCCGGTCCAACCTGGCGGTCCGCGCCCTTCACCTGGAGATCGCGCCGCTGGAGTCGCTGTTCTTCATGCTCACCGAAACCGACCCGGAGGCCGGTTTCGGTGAGCCCGCCCAGACCCAGCCGGACACCCTCACCGGAGTGACCTCGTGACCACCCCAGCCACCACCGCCACAGCCCCGGTACCGCCCGCGACGGCCTGCCCCCGGCCGGTCGGCCGTGGCCGGGTGGTCACCGCCTACCGGTGGGAGATCACGAAACTCGCCGCGCAGGCCCGCACCCGCGCCACGCTCGCCGTCTGCCTCGTCGCGCCGTTCGTGTTCGTGGTGCTGCTCGACCGACAGGACCGCCTGCCGAAGGACACCCTGTACGGCCGGTGGGTGCACGCCAGCGGCTTCGCGACCCCGCTGCTCGTTCTCGGGTTCGCCGCCCAATGGGTGTTCCCGCTGCTCACCAGCCTCGTCGCCGGCGACATCTTCGCCAGCGAGGACCAGCACGGCACCTGGAAGACGATCCTCACCCGCTCCCACAGCCGCACCCAGATCTTCTGGGCCAAGGCGCTCGCCGCGGCCACCTTCGCGGTGCTCCTCCTCGCCGTCCTCGCGCTGAGCTGCCTGGCCGCCGGGGTGCTCCTCGTCGGCCACCAGCCGCTGGAGAGCCTGTCGGGCACCCTGCTGCCGTCGGGACGCACCGCCGGGCTGGTCCTCGCCGCCTGGGCGAGCACGCTGCCGCCCCTGCTCGGCTTCACCGCGTTGGGGATCATGCTGTCGGTGCTGACCCGCAGCAGCCCCGCCGGGATCGTCGGACCGATCATCCTCGGTCTGCTCATGCAGCTCTACGCCTTCCTCAACGGTGCCGACACGATCCGTCACCTGCTGCTGGTCACCCCGTTCGACGCCTGGCACGGCCTGCTCGCCGCGCACCCTTACTACGGCCCGCTCCGCGACGGCACGCTCGTCAGCGTCGGCTACATCCTCATCTGCCTGGCCATCGCCTACACGGCGCTGCGCCGCCGCGACATCACCGGAGGCTGACCCGCCATGCCCCGTCCCACCTCCAACCGGCTGATCCGCGCGGCCGTCGCCGTCGGCGCCGTCACCGCGCTGACCGCCGCCCTCGCCGGCTGCGCCACCGACGTCACCCGGCCCCGCGTCGAAGCCTCGGTCGGCCCCGTCTTCACCAACCTCTACGTCCAGCAGCAGGCCCTGCTCGGCCGCCCCGGGCTCACCCCCGCCGCCGTCGCCGCCAAACCCGACTGCCACCGAAGCACCCCCGGATCGCACGACAGGGGCGCTGGCAGCGACTGGATCTGCCAGGTCGGCTGGACCGACGCGGCCGGCAGGGCCCAAAACGGCAAGTTCGAACTCCAGGTCCGCTCCAACGGCTGCTACCAGGCCGGCGGCCCCACCAAAATCGTCGGCCCGGTCATGATCCAGACCTCCACCGGTAAAAATGTGATCAACCCGGTGTTCGAGTTCGACGGCTGCTTCGACACCACATGAACGCCACACGAGGCGGCAAACCCGGGCGGCCCGGCGCCCGTCCGGGAGCGCCTGTGACAACTCAGCGGCGGGCGGGCGAGCCACTCCGACGAGCGGAGACGCGGTCGTGCATGAACTGACGTACCCGCAAGCGGGCGTCATCGGACTCCTGCAAGGAATCACCGAGCTGTTCCCGGTCTCCAGCCTGGGCCGCTCGGTGCTGGTACCCGCGCTGATCGGCGGTTCCTGGCAGCACCTGGTGACCGAGAACGCATCGGGCAACAGCGAGGGCTTGCCCTACCTGGCGTTCGTCGTCGGGCTGCACGTGGCCACCGCCGCCCTACTGATCTTTTTCCGGTCCGACCGGGCCCACATCATCCGGGCCTTCCTCACTCCACCGGCCCGGTCTCGATGAGCACGGCTACGGCGACTGCGGTTACGGGAGCTGCCGGAAAATAACTCCGGTTGCTGATGTCGGTCTTGTTGCGGGGCTGACAGCAGCCTCTCTCGATCGAGAACCGCAGTTATTGATCGACGGATCCTAAGAACCCAGAGCCCCAGATCGCCACACGGCTACACGGCCACACGGCCACACGGCCACACGGCCACACGGCCTTCACCTTTTGGATCATCATCAGATGATCCAAAAGCCCCGGACGGCGGCCCGCCCAAGAGCCAGGGGTCCCCAAATAGTCGCGAAAGCGACTATTTGGGGGAGGCCCCTCAGTCGCCGGCGAAGCGGCGGAGGCGTTCGACCTGCAGGATGGTGACGGTCTGGCCCTCGGCGAGGATCCAGTTGCGCTTCTCGAACTCTCGCAGGGCCTGGTTGACCGACTGGCGTGAGCCACCCAGCAGGGAGGCGATCTCGGTCTGGGTCAGGCCCAGTTCGATCAGCGGGCGCCCGGACTCCCGCATCCGCATCAACAGCAGCTTGGCGACGCGCCGAGGCAGGTCGAGGAAGACCAGGTCGGCGTTTGCCCCGGTCAGCCGGCGGACGTGGGCCACCAGCGCCCGGATGAGCTGTTCGGCGACGGCCGGGCGCTCCCGGACCAGCTCCCACACGGCGGCCCGGTCGAGGACGACGGCCTCGCTGGGCTCCAGCGCCTCGACGCTGGCCGAGCGCGGGCCGGCCTCGACGATGTTGAGCTCGCCGAGGGTGTCGCCGGGGCCGGCGATGTTCAGGACGTGGTCACGGCCGTCGTCGGCGGTCGTGAGTATTTTCAGGCGGCCGGAGGCCACTACGAGCAACGTGTCAGCTGGATCACCTTCAGTAAGCACAACCTGGCCGCGGCGGTATCGGCGCACGACGGAGCGTGCGGCGAGACGCGCCAGAGCCGGCTCGTCCAGTTCCTTCAGCAATGTGGTCGCCCGCAGCAGCGCGACTACCTCTTCCTCCTGCACACCGTGACCGTAGCGCCAATGTCGGGAAATGTGGGCGCCTGGTGCCCCCCTTGTGCAGTGATGTGCGTCGATGGAGCAAAAAACGGCGCAGAAGGAACAGTTGACCAAACAGATGAACAGCGGTTCCTAAACGGATGCACGCTGGACGCTCCAGCAACGCACTACATCGCGCATGGACAACACGCCGGCCACGTCACCCCGATCGCAGACGATCAGATGCCGGAACCCGCCACGCAGCATCACACCGGCAGCCTCCGACAACGACCAGCCGGGATCGGCGAACACGACGTCCCGGGCGACATGATCTCCGACCAGTTCGGCATCCGGGTTCTGACCGGCCGCCACCGACGTCAGAACATCGCGTTCGGTCAGGATGGTGTACCCCTCGCCGTCGACGTCCCGCACAATGGCCGCGCCCACCTTCCGGGCTGCCATCAGCCGCGCCGCCTGACGCAGGGTGTGGTTCGGGCCGATCATGAGTACCGGACTGGTCATCCCGTCGGAAACCCGCATCACGCCTCTCCCCAGGGCTTGTGCACTTGTGAAAAAGAGCCTGACAGGAGAGAGTAGGCGCGGAATGGTCCGTTGACCAGACCGTCACCGCGAACAACGGTCCGTGGACGGAACATGGTGCAACATGGGCGGAACCCGGACGGACGGGAGCGGACTCCTCCGGTGGGTCGTCGGTCGTCCAGGCGCTGGCCCGCGCGACCGGCGGCCCACCGGGGGATGCCTGCGGAGCTCAGGACTCCTGGACGAGCTCGTTCCAGTTCTTGTAACGGTCAATCTCCCCGCGGGTCGCCTGGTGGAACAGCTCGAGCAGTTCGCGGGTGATCGGGCCAGGGCGGCCCGTCCCGACCGGACGGTCGTCGATCTCGACGATCGGCACCATCTCGGCCGCGGTCCCGGTGAAGAACGCCTCGTCCGCCAGGTACAGGTCGGTGCGGACGATGTGCTGCTCGCGGACCTCGTACCCCTGGTCCGCGGCGATCTGCATGATGGACGCCCGGGTGATGCCGCCGAGCGGCCCGTCGCTGAGCGGCGGGGTGATCAGCCTGCCCTCCGAGACGATGAAGACGTTCTCGCCCGACCCGTCGGCGACGTTCCCGTTGGGGCTGGTCAGGATGGCCTCGTCGTAACCGGCCTTGAGCGCGGCGACCTTGGCCAGCGACGAGTTGAGGTACTGCCCGGACGCCTTGGCCGCCGGCGGAATGATGTTGTTGTCGTTGCGGCGCCAGGTGGACACGGTGGCCCGGCAGCCGTTCTGCTCCGCGTCGGCGCCGAGGTAGGAGCCCCAGGGCCAGACCGCGACCATCACCTCGACCGAGGAGGGCAGCGGGTTGAGGCCCATCTCCCCGTACCCGAGGTAGATCAGCGGCCGGATGTAGCAGGCGTCGACCTTGTTGACCGCGACCGTCTCCTTGACGGCGGCGATGAGCTCGTCCTGCGTGAACGACGGCTCCATCATGTAGATCTTGGCGCTGCGGTACAGCCGCGCGATGTGGTCGGTCAGCCGGAACACGGCGCTGCCGCGGGCGGTGGGGTAGGCGCGGATGCCCTCGAAGACACCCCAGCCGTAGTGCAGCGTCGGGTTGAGCACGTGGATGCGGGCGTCGTCCCAGTCGACGAACCGGCCGCTCATCCAGATCTTCGATGTCGGTGTGATGGACACAGGTGACTCCAGGCGTATGCGACGAAGCGGGTGGGCGAGTGACGATCGTGCCGATCTTCGCCGTGGTCAGGCCCCGTCGGCTGCCGTCGTACCGGATCTACGGCCCTTCAGAGAATAGCGTTTCTCCGGCCACCCGCATCGACTCGCGCACGGACAACCACCTTCTGAGCAGGAACGACGACAGAAAGTATCAGACCGGTCGCGCGACCGCGCACGACAGGCCCGCCTGCCGGAGCGACCGGCTCAGCCGGCCCGGACAGCCCGGCCGGCCCGGACAGCTCAGCCGGCGACCCGCGCCGCCAGGTCCTCCCCGACCTCCCGCGTGGAGATCTGGTCGTGTGGGTAGCCGCCACGCGGCCGGGAACGGTCGGCCAGGGAGGCTGCGACCGCCGCCTCCACCCGGGCGGCCTCCTGAGTCCGGCCCAGATGCGCCAGCAGCATCGCGACCGACAGCACGGTGGCGGTCGGGTCGGCGATCCCCTGCCCGGCGATGTCCGGCGCGCTGCCGTGCACCGGCTCGAACATGCTCGGGTTCTTCCCGGACGGGTCGAGGTTGCCGCTGGCGGCCCGGCCGATACCGCCGGTGATCGCCGCGCCGATGTCGGTGAGGATGTCCCCGAACATGTTGTCGGTCACGACCACGTCGAAACGCCCCGGGTCCGTGACGAAGAACATCGACGCCGCGTCCACGTGCTGGTAGTCGACCTGGACGTCGCCGAACTCGGGGGCGGCCTCGGCGACCGTGCGCAGCCAGAGGTCCCCGGCGTTGGTCAGGACGTTGGTCTTGTGGACGAGGGTGAGCCGCCGCCGGGGGCGCGCCTGCGCCCGGCGGAACGCGTCCCGTACGACGCGCTCGACGCCGAAGCGGGTGTTGAGGCTCTCCTCGGTGGCCACCTCGTACGGGGTGCCGCGGCGCAGGGTGCCGCCGGCGCCCGCGTACGGGCCCTCGGTGCCCTCCCGTACCACGACCATGTCGATGGTGTGCCTGCCGGCCAGCGGCGTGGCCACGCCCGGGTAGAGCCGCACCGGGCGCAGGTTGACGTGGTGGTCGAGCTCGAAGCGCAGCCGCAGCAGCAGCCCGCGTTCGAGGATGCCGCTGGGGACCCCGGGGTCGCCGACCGCGCCGAGCAGGATCGCGTCGTGCTCGCGCAGCTCGTCGAGCACCGAGTCCGGCAGGGTCTCGCCGGTGGCGTACCAGCGGCGCGCGCCCAGGTCGTAGTCGGTGGTCTCCACCTTGGGCTCGATGACGCGCAGGACGCGCAGGCCCTCCGCGACGACCTCTGGCCCGATACCGTCCCCACCGATGACCGCAAGCCTCATGAACGCGACTGTAATCCGTCACCGCCCACTCGCGGCGCCCACCCCTGCCCGGGGGCGTGGCGGGTCTTCCCGCGGGCCTCGGTGAAGATTTTTCCGTGTGCTTCCCGCGGACACGCCCGGGAACCGCCCGGGACGGACACGGGGTGCGCGACACGCACGATGAATCGCCGATGGTGACAAAGGTCCCCGCAGGTCCTCACGTACAGTGCACCGACCACATACCACAACGGCCTCGGCAAGCAGCTTCGTAACCGGCTGGAGGCGAGCGGGCATCTCCCCCGGTCGGGCACGCGTGGCATGCGACGACACAAGGGAGTGTACGACGCATGATCGTTGAAACGACGTCACCACCGGTCCGCTCCGCCACCCACCACACGTCCGGTCCCGTCCAGGCGACCGGCCCCGCGGACGAGTGGTCCGCCGCGCTGCGCGACGCGCTGGCCGACCCGGGGCAGCCACGCATCGTCTTCCAGCCGATCGTCGATCTCCAGCGTGGCATCATCGCCGGGTACGAGGCGCTGGCGCGTTTCGGGTCGGCCGCGGCGCCCTCGCCCGACCTGTGGTTCGCCGCCGCCGAGCGCGCCGGGGTCGCCGCCCGCTTCGAGGCCAGGGTGCTGCGCGCGGCGCTGGCGGCCCGCGAACGGCTGCCACCCGACTGCTTCCTCAGCGTCAACGTCATGCCGAACCTGCTGACCACCACGGAGGTGGCCGCGGTCTGGGCCGACGCCGACCTCAGCCGGCTCGTCCTGGAGTTCAACGAGACGGTCAGCGTCGAGCGGACCCCCGGGCTGGCCGCCACCGTCCAGGCGCTGCGCGAGCGCGGCGGCCGCATCGCCATGGACGACGTCGGGTCCGGCTACGCGGGGCTGCGCCAGATCGCCAGGGTCCATCCCGACCTGGTCAAACTCGACCGGGAGCTGGTCGCCAGCGCCGACGGCGACCAGGTGCTGCGGACGCTGACCGAGCTGGTCAACGTCTTCGCCAGCAGGCTGGACGCCTGGGTGATCGCCGAGGGCATCGAACGCGACGAGGAACTGGCCGTGCTCGTCGGGCTCGGCGTCCCGCTCGGGCAGGGCTGGTACCTCGGCCGCCCCGCGCAGAGCTGGCAACGTCTCGACCCCGCGATCTCCCGGCGGATCCGGCTGCTCGCCCAGCGGACCGGGCGCGGCGAGGGGGTGGGCAGCCTGCTCGAGCAGGTACGGATCTCCGTCGGGGACGGCCGGGCGCAGCGCCGGGGCACCTCGGCGCCGGCGGCCTGGTGGCCCGGCACGCCGGCACCGCCACATCCCAGCGGTGGCGCACATCCGGGCGGTGGCGGCAGCGGCGCGGTCGTCGTCGTGAACCGGCACCACCAGCCGGTGGCGCTGCAGCTGCCCGTCTCCCCCGGCGCCGCCGCGGCCCGGCGGGTGCCGGCCAGCATGGTCGCCCGGCCCGACGAACACATCGTGGACGTGGCGCGCCGGGCGATGGGCCGCGTGCCAGCGCTGCGGTTCGACCCGGTCGTGGTGGTCACCGAGCTGGGCCGGCCGGTCGGCCTGGTCCGCATCGAACGGCTGATGCTCCGGCTGGCGGAGATGTCCGGCGGACGCCCGCGGCCACGGGAGCACGAGCGTCCACGGCCACGGGGACAGGCCCTGGAGCGGGCGGCCCCGGACCGGATCGCGGTGGAGCGGGCGGCGGCGCGCCCGGCTCCCGGGCCCGGCCTCGGGAGCGCGGCCCCAGGCCCCGAAGGCACCCCGGGCACCCGACGGCGGTGAGGCCCGGGATGCCCGGGCCTCACCGCCGGAGAGCTTCGGACGGCCGGGGCCCTCAGGTACCCGCGGCGGCCTGGACGCCCGGGACGATCGGCTGCTCCCGCGCGGCCCGGTTGACCGCGCTCACCACCGCGCGCAGGGACGCGGTGACGATGTTCGGGTCGATCCCCACGCCCCAGAACACCCTGTCCCCCACCGCGACCTCGAGGTAGGCCGCGGCCCGCGCGTCCGCGCCCGAGCCCAGGGCGTGCTCGTGGTAGTCGAGGACGCGTACCTCGACGTCCCGGGTGCGCAGCGCGGCGACGAACGCGTCGATCGGCCCGTTGCCGGTGCCGCTGATGACCTCCTCACCGCCGTGGATGCGCACCGAGACCCGGACCTCGTCGCGTTCCCCGTGCGCGGCGGTGGTCCGGGAGCCGAGCAGCTCCAGCGGGGCGTCGGAGGCGGCGGCGGTCAGGAAGTACTCCCGGGAGAAGATCTCCCACAGCTCCTCGCCGGTCACCTCGCCACCGATGTCGTCGGTGTGGCGCTGCACGGCGTGGGAGAACTCGATCTGCAGCCGGCGGGGCAGGTCCAGGGAGTGCTCCGCCTTCAGCAGGTAGGCGACGCCGCCCTTGCCCGACTGGCTGTTCACCCGGATCACGGCCTCGTAGGAGCGGCCGACGTCTTTGGGGTCGATGGGCAGGTAGGGCACCTCCCACAGCCGCTGCCCGGTCCGTTCCATCGCCTCGAAGCCCTTCTTGATGGCGTCCTGGTGGGAGCCGGAGAAGGCGGTGTAGACGAGGTCGCCGCCGTAGGGGTGCCGGGGGTGCACCGGGAGCTGGTTGCAGTGCTCCACGGTCCGGCGGATCTCGTCGATGTCGCCGAAGTCGATCTCCGGGTCGATGCCCTGGGAGAACAGGTTCATCCCCAGGGTGACCAGGCAGACGTTGCCGGTGCGCTCGCCGTTGCCGAACAGGCATCCCTCGACCCGGTCGGCGCCCGCCAGCACCCCGAGCTCCGCGGCGGCCACGGCACAGCCGCGGTCGTTGTGCGGGTGCAGGGAGAGCACGACCGCGTCCCGCCGGGTCAGGCTGCGTGACATCCACTCGATCTGGTCGGCGTAGACGTTGGGCGTGGACATCTCCACGGTCGCCGGCAGGTTCAGCACGACCGGCCGGTCCGCGGTGGGCTGCCAGACGTCCATGACCGCCTCGCAGACCTCCAGGGCGTAGCCCAGCTCGGTCCCGGTGAACGACTCCGGGCTGTACTGCCAGCGGACGTCGGTGCCCGCCAGCAGCTTCTCCGCGTACCGGGCGCACCACTGCGCGCCCTGGACGGCGATGTCGGTGACGCCGGCCCGGTCGAGCCCGAACACCACCCGGCGCTGCAGCGTCGACGTCGAGTTGTACAGGTGCACCAGCGCGTTCGGCGCGCCGACGAGCGCGCGGACCGTGCGTTCGATCAGCTCCTCCCGGGCCTGGGTGAGCACCTGGATGGTGACGTCGTCGGGGATGTGCCCGCCCTCGACGAGCTGCCGGATGAAGTCGAAGTCCGTCTGGCTGGCGGCGGGGAAGCCGACCTCGATCTCCTTGTAGCCCATCCGCACCAGCAGCTGGAACATCTGCGTCTTGCGCGCCGGGGTCATCGGGTCGATCAGCGCCTGGTTGCCGTCGCGCAGGTCCACGCTGCACCACCGGGGCGCGCGGGTGATCGTCCGGTTCGGCCAGGCCCGGTCGGGGAGGTCGACCGGGACGAACGGCCGGTACTTGTCGACGGGCATGCCGGAAGGCTGCTGTACGCCGGGAAACTGCCGTGGGGTGGTCACCGCTTCTACCGCTCCTGCTTCGGGAGAGAACCTGTGGCGGCCAGCGCGCACCAACAACCCCCGCGACGAGGAAGCCGGCCTGTCTCAGGCCTCGCCGCGGCAACTAAGAAGCAGAAGCGTGCGCATACTGCGGCGAGCTTACTACCCGACGGCTCACGGCGTCCGCCACACCGCCCGGCAAAGCCGTCCGCCGCGCTGCCCGAGGTGCGCTATCTGACAGGCGCT
>NZ_CEVIVD010000113.1:2174-3147 GCF_982290655.1 Protofrankia sp. CiP1_Cm_nod3 | reverse complement strand
CCGGCGCCGGGCCGACCCGCGGCCGTAGATCGTCGGCGCGCACGGTACACACCAGCGCGTGGGTGCCGGCCTGCCAGGCGCTCTCCTCCGGGTAGATCGAGGCGATCCTCAGGCCGGGGACGCCACCGGCGTCGCCGAAGAGGGCGCGCGCGGCCGCCACACAGTCCCTCGCGGTGGCGGCGTCCAGCGCCGGGCGGCCCGGCCAGCCGGGGAAGGGCGCGGCCAGGTCGACCACCCCCGTCACCTGGTCGAGGTGCGGCTGGTCGCAGCCCACCTTGGCGGGGGTGGCCTCGCGTGCCGAATCCGGCGCCCACAGCAGGCAGTCCCCCGGCCGTAGCCCGCTGAGCAGGGTGGGCTCGAGCACGAACCGCTGCGCCCGGGCGGAGAGCACGGCCGGGCTCGTCGCCGGCGGGCCGGCGGCCGCCGGCGGGCCGCCGGGAGCGGGCTCGTGCATCCGGACCGGGGTGCCGGCCGAGGGCGCCGGGGCGGACACCACCGCCGTGCGCGGGTTGTTACGGAGCAGGAAGAGACCAAGGCCCGCCATCCCGGCGAGCAGGGTCAGGAACGCCACCAGCCGGGTGGTGCGACGGCGGCGCGGGGAGCCCGGCGCCCACATCCAGCGGTAGAACACCCGCTGCCCCTTCGACCGGACGGGCTCCACCCGGCAGCGGCCGCGCGCGGCCTCGCCGGAGGCTGCCACCCGTTCATCGGCTGACGGCTCGATGAAGCGCGCGGAGCGCACGAAAGTGTCATCGAGGCGCAACCCCTCGAACGGGTCCCGACCGTCCCGAGCCATGGCTTTCACGGTAAACCCAGGGACTCGTTTCCCACACCGTGGCCACTGAACCAGGGGGCAGGTCACCACGGCCCGTGGCACACCGCGGTGGACCGCGGTGACCGGGCCGTCCGGCCTCGGTGAGGAGCCGGCCGGAGGGCCCGGTCACCGGTTCCCCGTCAGCTCCTCACCGGCCGG
>NZ_CEVIVD010000113.1:0-1815 GCF_982290655.1 Protofrankia sp. CiP1_Cm_nod3 | reverse complement strand
CGGGCACCGCGTCGTCGAGCGAGAGCGACATCAGCGCCTCGCCGCCGGCCTTGCGACGGCTGACCTGCGCGCCGGCAATGTTGATCTGGGCCTCGCCCAGCAGCGCGCCGACCGCGCCGACCACCCCCGGACGGTCCTCGTACCGGAAGAAGGCCAGGTGCGCCTGGGGTCGGATGTCCACCTCGAAGTCGTCGATCGCGGTGACCTTCTCGACCTGCCGGGGGCCGGTCAGCGTGCCGCTCACCGACACCGGCGTCCCGTCCGCGAGCACACCGCGGATGGTGACGAGGTTGCGGTAGTCGGGGCTGTCCTCGAACGTCTCCAGCGCGACGTCGACGCCCCGGCCCTTCGCGAGCAGCGGCGCGTTGACGTAGGTGACCGGCTCCTCGATCACGTCGGTGAACACGCCCTTGAGCGCGGCGAGCTGCAGCACCGACACATCATGGGCGACGATCTCGCCGCGGACCTCGACGGTGATCGCGGCGGCGAGGCCGCCGGCGAGGCCGGTGAACAGCTGGCCGAGCTTCTCCGCGAGCGGCAGCCCCGGGCGGACGTCCTCGGCCACCACCCCGCCCGCCTGCACGTTCACCGCGTCCGGGACGAACTCGCCGCGCAGCGCCAGGCGCACCGACCGGGCCACCGCGACCCCGGCCTTCTCCTGCGCCTCCGCGGTGGACGCCCCCAGGTGCGGGGTGACCACCACGTTGTCCAGCTCGAACAGGGGTGAGGAGGTGGTCGGCTCGGTGGCGAACACGTCGATGCCGGCGCCGCCCACCCGGCCGTCGCGGACCGCGTCGGCGAGGGCCGCCTCGTCGACGAGCCCGCCCCGGGCGTCGTTGACGATGATCACGCCCGGTTTGACCCGCTCGAGCTCGTCCCGGCCGATGAGGCCGATCGTCTCCGGCGTCTTGGGCAGGTGGATCGTGATGACGTCGCTGATCCGCAGCAGCTCGTCGAGGTCGACCAGGCGCACCCCCAGCTGGGCGGCGCGGCCCACCGAGACGTAGGGGTCATAGGCGACGATCTTCATGCCGAAGGCGGCCAGCCGCTGCGCGACCAGCAGGCCGATGCGCCCGAGGCCCACCACGCCCGCGGTCTTGTCCGCGAGCTCGACGCCGACGTACTTCGAGCGCTTCCACTCACCGCCGCGCAGCGCGGCGGTGGCCGCCGGGATGCGGCGGGCCACCGCCGTCAGCAGCGCGACGGCGTGCTCGGCGGCGCTGACGATGTTCGACAGCGGGGCGTTGACGACCATCACACCGCGGGTGGTGGCGGTGGCGACGTCGACGTTGTCCAGCCCGATCCCCGCCCGGGCGACGACCTTGAGCGAACGGGCGGCGGTGAGCACCTCCGCGTCCACCCTGGTCGCGCTGCGCACGATCAGGGCGTCCGCCTCGGGGATCGCGCCCAGCAGGGCGGCCCGGTCGGTCCCGTCGAGATGGCGGACCTCGAACTCGCCGGACAGCAGTTCCAGCCCGGCCGGCGACAGCTCCTCGGCAACCAGGACGACGGGCACGGTAAGGCTCCTTGGGAAGACAGCGGATCAGACGGACAGCGGACGGGACAGCAGACAAAAACCAGCAATGATAACAACAAGCAATAAAAAGAACACTCGAAGTCACATAGCCGGGAAGTTACAGGCGCCGCCCAGCGTACCCACCGCAAGGCGCTGTCGGTGCTCCGGCGCCGTACCGGGCCGGCCCGCCGGCGGAAATCGCCGGCGGGCCGGCCCGCCGCAGCGGGCCCGGCCCGACCGTCCGTATCCGCGCCCCGGCCCCGTCCCCGGTGCGGCGGGCGCGCGGCGACCGGCGACCG
>NZ_CEVIVD010000112.1:1423-15776 GCF_982290655.1 Protofrankia sp. CiP1_Cm_nod3 | reverse complement strand
CCCCCTGCCGACTGCCGCATCTGACGATCGTTGACGTGACTGTGAGGACGACGATGACCCCTATCCCCCTGGTGGATCTCCCGGCCCAGCACCAGGAGATCGCCGCCGAGATCGAGCCCGCCCTCGCCGAGGTCATGCGGACGGGCGCGTTCATCGGTGGCAAGCCGGTCGCCCTTTTCGAGCAGGAGTACGCCGACTTCCTCGGCATCAGCCACTGCGTGGGCGTCGGGAACGGCACCGATGCCCTGGAGATCGCGCTGCGTGCGCTGGGGATCGGCACCGGCGACGAGGTGGTCCTGCCCGCCAACACGTTCATCGCCACCGCCGAGGCGGTGGTCCGCGCGGGTGCCCGTCCGGTGCTCGTGGACGTCGACCCGGCCACCTACCTGATCGACCCCGCCGCCGCCGCGGCGGCGATCGGCGCCCGGACGGCGGCCGTGATCCCGGTGCACCTCTACGGCCAGGCCGCCCCGGTCGAGGAGCTGCTGCCGGCGGCCGCCGCGGCCGGGGCGGTGGTGGTCGAGGACGCCGCCCAGTCGCAGGGCGCCACCCGGCACGGCCGGCACGCGGGCACGTTCGGGGCGGCGGCGGGAACGAGCTTCTACCCCGGCAAGAACCTCGGTGCCTACGGTGACGCCGGTGCCGTGCTGACGACGTCCGCGCAGGTCGCCGCGGCGGCCCGCACGATCGGCAACCACGGCAGCGACCGCAAGTACGTGCACGGCCGGTTCGGGGTCAACTCCCGGCTGGACACGCTCCAGGCCGTGGTGCTGCGGGCGAAGCTCGCCCGGCTGGCCGCCTGGAACACCGCCCGCGCCGCCGCCGCCGCCCGTTACGGTGAGCTGCTGGCGGAGCTGGCCGCCTCCGGGGCCGTCACCACCCCGGTGGTCCTGCCCGGCAACACCCACGTCTGGCACCTGTACGTCATCGAGGTGGACGACCGGGACGCCGTGCTGGAGCGTCTGCACGGCGCCGGTGTCGGGGCGGGCAGCCACTACCCGGTCCCGGTGCACCGTCAGGAGGCGTTCGCCGATCTCGGGTACGCGGCCGGCGCCTTCCCCGTCAGCGAGCGGTCCGCGCGGCGCATCCTGTCCCTGCCCCTGTACCCTCAGATCACCGCGGAGCAGCAGACGCGGGTCGTCGACGAGCTGCGGAAGGCGCTGCGGTGACCGCCGTGACCAGCAGCGCCATGGCCGACGTGCCGGACGGCCGCGGGGCCGTCTTCGTCCATCCCCGGGGGCTGTGCGAAAGCGACCAGGTCGGCGCCGGCACCCGGGTCTGGGCGTTCGCGCACGTCATGGCCGGTGCCCGGATCGGCCGGGACTGCAACGTCTGCGATCACGCGTTCGTGGAGTCCGGCGCCGTGGTGGGGGACCGGGTGACCATCAAGAACGCGGTCCTGGTCTGGGATCTCGTCACGGTCGAGGACGACGTCTTCCTCGGCCCCAACATGGTTTTCACCAATGACATGAACCCGCGGGCCGAGGTGAAGAAGGGCCGCGACCGTCTCGACCGGACCCTGGTACGCCGGGGAGCCACGATCGGCGCGAATGCCACGATCGTATGCGGCACCACGCTGGGTGAATACTGTTTCGTGGCGGCCGGCGCGGTGGTCATCCGTGACGTGCCGGCGCACGCACTGGTGGTGGGCAATCCCGCGCGGCGGGCCGGCTGGGTGTGCGCGTGCGGTGAGCGGCTCGATGACGAACTGGCCTGCCCGTGCGGGCGGCGGTACGAACACCGGCCGGCCGATATCGAAACCGGCGCTCCCGCCGGGCTGCGTCCGGCGTAGAAAACGACGATGATCCACGAAACCGGGCGGGATGGCGGGTTAAAGTATCCATGTGTACCCTTCCGGTGACATCGGTCGCTTCCGTGGTTGTCTCCGTATCCTCCGGTTCCCGTGGCTGTCAGCGGTGATCCTTCTGTGGCTCCGGCCGCTCCGTCACCGGACGCGGGAGGCCACGGTGGTATCGGGAGGGGGTACTTCACGGGTGCCACGACTTGTCGGTCCGACGCCGGTCGTTCCGGTGTCCCACGGCGGCTGACCCGCCGTCAGACGTTCGCCGCCGGGGGGCTGGGACATGTATCTGCGAGATTCTTTCTATGTGCTCACGCGCCGCTGGTACGTGGTGCTGCCGCTTTTTGTCTTTTTTGCGCTGACCGCTGGTTTCATGGCCCGTGCGACGCCGTACAGTTACACCGGTAAAGCAACCGTCGTGTTACTCTCACCGTCGGTGAAGTTGATGAACGAGCCGACCGCGTCCAACCCCTTCCTGGCGTTCAGCGGTAATCTCTCGGCCACCGCCACGGTACTCATGCGTATTCTCACGGACGAGGAAGCGGCACAGAAACTGGTCGACGCCGGGGGGACCGCCGCCTACACGATCGGGCCGGATCCGACCGCTCCTGGGGCGCCGCTGCTGGTGATGGAGACCAAGGACAACGATCCGGCGGTGGCGTCCCGCACCATGGACGGCCTCATCGAGCTGTTGAAGACCGAGCTGAAGGACCAGCAGACCAAGGCCCGTGCCCCGGCGGATGTACTGATCACAGCCACGGTGGTGTCGGACCTGGAGCCGGTACGCAGTGGCTCCGCCAAGAAGAAGGTGATCGCCGGGGGTGCGGCGGTGGCGCTGGTGGTACCGATGCTGACCGCTTTCGCGGCCGAGGGCGCGGCGTTCCGGCGGGCCCGGCGGCGGGCCGGGGACCTCGGCGTCGCCGCCCCGGCCGCCGGGCAGGAGCCGGCATCCTCGCAGGAGCCGGCCGCGGCTCAGGCGCCGGCCGGTACACGGGCCCCAGCGGGCTCGCCGGCCCCGGCCGACGCGCTTTCCCCGGCCGGTGCGCGGTCCGCGGGCGAGGCCCGTGAGCCGCGCTACAGCGAGCAGCCGACGATCAGGACCACGGTCGGCCAGGCGTTCCACTCGCGGCGGCCCGGCTCCTCACAGCCACCGCAGCCGCAGCCACCGCAGCCGCAGCCGCGGCAGCCGCAGCCGCGGCAGCCGCGGCAGCCGCGGCAGCCGGAGCTGCTGGAACGGGTGGAGCCGCTGGACGTCGCGGACCTCCCACCGGCGCGGGCCGCCGCCCCCGCGGATGCCGCCGACCATCGGCGGGCGGCCGGCCCGGCGCCGGACGAGACCGGCTGGGAAGGGTTCGTGGAGCTGGAGACCACCGAGTTCAGCCGCCGGATGCTGCCGAACCGATGATCTCCTCGTCCGGGCGGACGCTCGGTGGCACGGGGCTGTTCGTCACGTCCCGGCGGGTACCGCGGTCGGCGCCGGAGGCGGCGGACCTGCGCCTGCAGCTGTTACGCCGCGGGGACGCGGTGGTCGCGGTCACCGCCCTGCTGGTCATGATGATCATCATCCCGGCGCGGATGCGTTTCGCGCCGCTGGGCGCCGCCGGCAACCCGGCGTTGCTGCTCGGGATGCTGCTGTTCGTCTGGTATGTCGCGGTCCGGCTGGTGCCCTGGCAGCGTCCGCCCCTGCCGGGGCAGGGGGCGCGCGTCCTGCTGGCCCTCTTTGGCCTGTCCGTGCTGGTCAGTTACGTGGCGGCCATGACACGGCCCATCTCCGGCGCGGAGATCCGCGCGGCCGACCGCGGGGTGCTCACGGTCGGCGCCGCGCTCGGCCTGGCGTTCACCGTCCTCGACGGCGTCCCGGACCGGGCACGGCTGGATACCCTGCTGCGCCGGCTGTGCACCGCCGGCACGGTACTGGCGATCTTCGGGCTGTTGCAGTTCTACTTCCATTTCGACATCAACGGCTACATCCGGATACCCGGTCTCAGCGGCGGTGGCCAGAGCTTCATCTCCGGGCGGGACGGCCTGGTCCGGGTGGCCGGGACGGCGAGCCACGCGATCGAGTTCGGGGTCGTCCTCGCGGCGGTCCTGCCGCTCGCGCTGCATTACGCGCTGTACGCGCCGCCGGAGGGGCGGCGCAACGCGTGGCTCAAGGTCGCCGTGATCGGTCTCACCCTGCCGATGTCGGTGTCCCGGTCGGCCATCCTCACGATCGGTATCGCCCTGCTGGTGCTGGTGCCGTCCTGGCCGGCGCGCCTGCGGCGACGGGCCCTGCTGCTCTCCCCGGTGGCCCTGGCCGCGATGCAGGTGGCCAGTCCCGGGACCCTGAAGACGATCTTCGACCTGTTCCTCAACATCGGTAACGACGACAGTGCGGCCGGCCGGACGGCCGACTACGCCACGGCAGGCGTCTACATCGACAACTCCTTCTGGCTCGGGCGCGGCTACGGCACCTTCCTGCCGGAGAAGTACCGGGTGCTGGACAACGCCTACCTGGGGCATCTGATCGAGACCGGTGTCATTGGGCTCGGCGTCCTGCTGCTGCTGTTCGTCGGCACCTTCGTGCTGGCCCGTCGCCTGCGCCGGGACAGCGAGGATCCCGAACTGCGCAACCTCGCGCAGACGCTGGCCGGCGCCGTCATCGCGGTCGGGGTGTCCTTCGTCACTTTTGACGCGCTCGGCTACGCGATGGTCTTCCTGACCACCTTCCTGCTGATCGGAAGCGTCGGCGCGCTGATGCGGCTGGAGGGCCTGCGGCGTACCGGGGACGGATCCGCGCCGCACCGGGCCGCCGGCCGGCCGTGGCCGGGCGCCGGGCTGCCGCACCCGGGGATCTGGAACCTGCCCGCCCTCGCGCTGCGCCGCTGGTACGTGGCGCTGGCCGTCGCCCTGCTCGTGGCTGCCGGGATGCTGCACGTCCGGTCGGCCCGGGGCACGTACGAGGCGACCGCCGCGCTCGCGGTGTTCCCCCAGGCCGGCAGCGCGCTCAACCCCTACCAGGCCTTCAACCTGAGCAATCAGACGATCGTGCGGGTGGTCGCCGAACGGGTCAACGGCCGGGGCTTCGTCGTCGATCTCAACCGCGCGGAGCGCGGGGCCGAGTACGTGGTCGCGGCCGAGACCATCGGCACCCCGGAGAACCCCGGGGCCCCGGACGCCCCGACCGTCATCGTCACCGTCTGGAGCAGCGACCCCGATGTCGCGGTCGCCAAGATGCGGGAGCTGGCCACCCAGGTCGGTACGACTCTCCAGGACGTCCAGCAGGCGGCCGCGCCGGAGTCGAACGCCCGTCTCACGGCGGTCCCCGCCCTGATGCCCGGCCGGGCCAGCCTGGTCACCGGCAACAGCAAACGCGCTCTCGGCATGGTGCTCGTGCTCGGCCTGCTCGGTCTCATGTTCGTCCTGCCGATGACCGAGCGGCTGTTCGCCCGGGCCGGGCGGTGGCGGGCGGCGTATCTGGCCACACATCCGAGACCGTCCATCCGAAAGGCTGCCTGATGAACCCACGCCAGACCGTCAGGAAAGCCGGTATCGCTCTCCTGCGGGCGCGTATCGCGGACCCTCCGTTGTCGCGGTGGGATCCTCAGCCGGCCCTGCGGACACCCGCCTCCGAGATCCGCCGGGCCGCGTTCCCGGCCGTGGACGCGCACAACCACCTGGGCCGCTGGCTGCGCCGGGACGGCTCCTGGATGGTCGACGACGTCGGCGCGCTGCTGGCGATGATGGACGAGCTCAACATCACGACCATCGTCAACCTCGACGGCCGGTGGGGCGCGGAGCTGGCGGCCAACCTCGACCGCTACGATCGCGCCCACCCCGGACGTTTCGTCACCTACTGTCACCTCGACTGGGGGCTGCTGCGTTCGCGGCGGGCGACCGGGGAGCTGGTCGCGCAGCTGCGCGCGTCCGCCGCCGCCGGCGCGCGCGGTCTGAAGGTGTGGAAGGACCTCGGGATGCGGGTCCGTGACGGCCGGGGCCGGCTGGTGCTGCCGGACGATCCCAGGCTCTCCGACGTGTTCGGGACGGCCGGGCAGCTCGGGCTGCCGGTCCTCATCCACGTCGGTGACCCGGTGGCGTTCTTCCGCCGTCCCGACCGGCACAACGAACGCCTCGACGAGCTGCGCCGGCACCCGACCGCCTCCCGGGCCGCCGGCCTGAACGCCCTGCCCGGGCTGCGCGGCCCGGGCCTGCCCCGCCTCCTCGAAGCGCTGGAGTCGGTGGTGGCGGCCCATCCCCGCACGACCTTCGTGGGGGCGCACGTCGGATGCCTGGCCGAGGACCTCGGCGAGGTCACCCGGATGCTGGCCGCCTACCCGAACCTGTGCGTCGACATCTCGGCCCGTGCCGCCGAGCTGGGCCGCCAGCCGCGGGTGGCCCGCCGGTTCATCGAGCGCTTCGCCGACCGGGTGCTGTTCGGCACGGACGCCTTCCCCCCGGCCGCGGACGGCTACCGGGCCTTCTTCCGGCTGCTGGAGACCGACGACGACCACTTCACGTACTCGCCGTCGGTGCCGCCGCCGCAGGGGCGCTGGGCTGTCTACGGTCTGGACCTTCCCCCCGAGGTGCTGCGCCAGGTGTACGCCGGCAACGCCGCGCGCCTGCTGCCCGGCGTCCGGCCGGTGGCCGCGGCGCCGTCGCCACCGGCCGGGCCCGCCCGCCGGCCCGATCCGCGGCCGGTGTCCTGACAGCCGCGCCCTGAGGCCGTTCTCGGAGGCGGCCCCGCCGCCGGCCATCGCCCACCGGCGGGGCGTCCCACGCGTGAGCTGTCCCGGCCAGCGATCCTGCGTGTACACAATTCAGGGTACGCTTCCGGTGTGGACGACAGCCAGAACGAGCTGAGCGCAAGGGACGCCCGCGCCCATTTCGCCGAGGTCATCACGCGCGCCCAGGGCGGAACACCCACCGTCATCACGCGCAACGGCCAGGCCGTGGCCGCGGTCGTCCCCATCGAGGATTTCAACGCTCTCGAGGACGCCATCGACCGGTACTTCGCCCGGGAGGCCGACCGCGACCTGGCGGAGAACCCCGACGCCTCCGTCTACAGCATGGCCGAGGCCATCGCCGCGATCTTCGAGGACAGCCCTGACCAGGGCGTCGCGTGAAGTACGCGTTCAGGTGGCGTGAACGGGCGGTCAGGCAGCTGCGGGCCATCCCGCAGCCGGCCGCGCTGACGATCCTGCGGGCCCTCCCTGCTTGGGGACGACCCGCGCCGCCCGGACGCGAACGTGCGGAGACTCGCCGGCTACGAGGACCGCTACCGGCTGCGGGTCGGCGACTACCGGATCATCTACGACATCGTGGACGGGCAGCTCATCATCCTGATCGTGGGAGTCGGCCACCGCCGGGAGATCCACCGGACGATGTGACGGGGGCGCCGAGCGGCGGGCGTGGCCGGGCGGCCGCGCGGTAGACCTCGGCGAGCCGGGTGCCCGCCGCGTCCCAGGTGTGCCGGTCGCGGGCGTCCAGGCAGCCCTGCCGCAGCGTCGCGAGCGTCGCGGGGTCCTCGGCGAGCAGCTGGATGTGCTCGGCCAGTGTCGCGGTGTCCGTCGCCTGGTGGACCAGCCCGTCGACCAGGTGCCGGGCCGGGGAGCCACAGGCGTCGGAGATCACCGGGACGCAGCCGCAGGCGGCGGCCTCCAGCGTCACCAGGGCGCTCCCCTCGGTGACGCTGGGTAGTACGAGCGCGTCCGCGCTCCGGAAGAGCGTGCCGAGGTCGTCGACGAACCCGAGCTCCCGGACCCCGGGCAGGCTCAGCAGCTCGCCCAGGCTCGCGCGGTACTCAGGCATGATCACACCGCAGATGAGCAGCTCGCCGGGGGCGCCCGCGTCGCGCCAGGCGCGCAGCGCGTAGTGCAGCCCCTTGTTCGGCTCGCCCCGTCCCGCGAAGACCATGGTGAACGGGCGGTCCGCCGGGCGGGGGAGATCGGTGGGGAAGAACCGGGCCGGGTCGTAGCCGTAGGCGTGCCGGACCAGCCGGCCGGTGTCGGCCCCGTACTCGGCGAAGGTCCGCACCACATAGTCGGACGGGCACAGCAGCGTGCTCGCCGCGTCGTACTCGGCGTCCTCCCGGCGGAGATGACCGGTGGTGCCGCGATGGGCGTGCCCGCGCGGGAGCTGGATGCCGCAGGCGGCGGCCTCCTGCTCGGCCAGCCCGCAGGCGGACCGGCTGTGCGGGCTGCACACCTCGCGCAGCCCGGGCAGGCCGATGCGCCGCGCCGTCCGCAGGGTGTGGATACAGCCGCGGGGCCAGGTGTGCACGACGTCGTAGGCGTACGGGCGGGTGGCGAGTTCGTGGGCGGTACGCCTGTCGTGGTAGCCGTAGGCGCGGCGGACGCCGATGGCCCGGTGCGGGATCCGCCGGCCCCGGGCGACCATCGTCTCGACGACCTCGGCCGCGCCGTCGAGTTCCCCCGCCAGGCTCGTGCAGTACACGGTCACCGCGAAACCCGCGTCAATCATGCTTCTGACCTGGTGGAACGCGGTCGTGGAGATCCCCGGCCGGCCGAGGGTGTGCGGAAACGAGTACAGGACGCGCAGCGGCCGTTCCCCGGCCGTGGCCGTGGCCGCGGCCGTGTCGTTCGTTGTGATTCCCGTGGTCATCGACAGACAACTCCCCCTCGTGAAGCGCGCCATTGCGGTGGGTGAACCGGTCTTCGGTGCCGTCGGTGAACGCGTGACGGATACCCGCTGCCGCATGTGCCGTGTCCGGCGCCACATCCGGATGGTCTACAGTATGGGCGCCGAGGTGGGGCCACTCACGCGCCGGTGCGTTACCTTACGGAGCGTGCGTGGAGTGACGGGGTGTAGTGCGGGCAGCTGTTCCGGTGAAATCGCCGGAGCTGCCCACGGCTTTGGGGGGTTGTTTCACGTTGCCACGGACCGTGTCCGACTACTATTTCGACCGGGAGACTCTGCGGCCGCTCGCGGAGAAATACGGCGCCTCCTTTCAGACGGCGCAGCCCTTCCGGCACGTCGTCATCGACGATTTTCTGCCCGCTGAGACGCTGCGGGCGGTCGTCGACGCCTTCCCGAAGCCGGGGGACGCCGACTGGCAGCGTTTCGACGCCAGCCAGGAGGTCAAACTCGCGCTGGCGGACGAGACACTGATGCCGGCGCCGCTGCGGCACATACTCCAGCAGTTCAACTCCGGCCCCTTCCTCGACTTCCTGGAGGAGCTGACCGGGATTTCGGGCCTGCTGCCGGATCCGCATCTTGTCGGCGGCGGTCTGCACCAGATCGTCCGGGGCGGTTTCCTGAAGGTGCACGCGGACTTCAACCGGCACCGCCGGCTCGGCGTGGACCGGCGGCTGAACGTGCTGCTGTACCTGAACGAGGACTGGGACGACTCCTGGGGCGGCCACCTGGAGCTGTGGGACCGCGACATGACAAAAGCCGTCCACCGGATCGCGCCGCTGTTCAACAGGTTCGTGGTCTTCGCGACCACCGACCACTCCTACCATGGCCACCCGGATCCGCTGCGTTCCCCGGAGGGGGTCACCCGGCGCTCGCTGGCCTGGTACTACTACACCAACGGCCGGCCGGCCGACGAGGCGTCACCGGACCACACCACGCTGTTCCGGGCCCGCCCCGGTGAGGAGATCCGCCCGACCGGGCTGGCCCGCGCCCAGGACATCGCCCGCCGGGCCGCCCCGCCCCTGCTCGTCGACGCCGCCCGCACGCTGCGCGCCCGCCGCCAGGCGGGGCGCTGAGCGCCCGGCCGGCGGATCCGGGAAGGGGGGCTGGGGCAGGTGACCACGTGACCGTTCTCGCCAGCGTCGTCATACCCGCGCACAACGAGGAGACGGTGATCGGCCGCTGCCTGGAGCGGCTCGCCGACGGCGTCCGCCCGGGGGAGATCGACATCGTCGTCGTCTGCAACGGCTGCACCGACCGCACCGCTGAGCTCGCCCGCGCCGCCGGGGCCCGGGTGGTGGAGGCACCCCGGCCGGGCAAGGCCGGCGCGCTCAACCTCGGTGACGACACCGCGACCGGCTTCCCGCGTTTCTACGTGGACGCCGACATCGAGGTCCGCGGCGGCGACCTGCTCCGGGTGGCCGAGGTGCTGCGGGCCGGCCCCGCGCTCGCGGCCGCCCCGCGGATCCGGGTCGCCACGGCCGGGGTGAGCCGGGCCGTCCGGGACTACTACCGCATCTGGCTGAAGCTGCCCTACACCCGCGACAACCATGTCGGTTCCGGTGTGGTGGGCGTCAGCGAGCGGGGCCGGGCCCGGTTCGACCGGTTCCCGGAGGCGATCGCGGACGACTTCTTCCTGTATCACCGTTTCACGGCGGACGAGCGCCGGACCGTTTCCGGCACCGAGTTCCTCGTCCATCCCGCGCGTACCGCCCGTGACCTGGTGTTACGCAAGATCCGGGTGTACGCGGGCAACATCGAGATGCGGCGGCTGGGCCTGGCGCCGGCCACCCCGGCCGCGGGCACGGCCACCCCGGCCGGGGGTACGGCCGGGTCGAGTACGGCCGGGGTGGCGCGTCCCGGCCGGCTGCCCGGCTGGCTCGCCGTGGTGCGCGCCGAGCCGGCGCTGGTCACCGCCGTCCCGGCCTATGTCGCCATCTCCGCGGTGGCCCAGCTGCTGGCCCGGCGCAAGGTCCGACGCGGGCAGCTGGGCACCTGGGAACGGGATGCCAGCAGCCGGGTGAACGGAGCGGCCGCATGAGCGCGTCCGTGAGCGGGAACGCGTCCGCGAATGGGAGCCCGTCCGTGAGCGGGAACGCGTCCGCGAATGGGAGCCCGTCCGTGAACGGGGGCACGGCCGAGGGGGCCACGATGCGGGGGAGCGCGTTCCGGGGGAAAACAGCCGAGGGGAGCGCGGCCAGGCGGGGGAAGGCGGCCGGCACGCGGCGGCTCAACGCCGTGAAATCGCTGCTGGACCCGCGTCCCTACGCGCATCTGTTCCGCATCCTGCATTTCTATTCCTATTCCCACACCCGGCAGAAGGCGCTGCTGACCCGCGGCCGGGGGGTGCGGTTGGCGCCCAACGTCTCCATCCGCAACGGCGAGCGGATCAGCATCGGCGACCACGCCCACATCGGTGAGCGCTGCTACCTGTGGGCGGGTGACAGCACCGGCCGGATCGACATCGGGGAATACGCGCTGTTCGGCCCGGAGGTGTTCGTCACGGCCTCCGACTACCAGATCGCCCCGGACGTCCCGGTCATGCACCAGCCCAGGCGCGAACGCGACATCCGGATCGGCCGGGACGTCTGGCTCGGCGCCCGGGTGGTCGTCACCGCCGGTGTGGAGATCGGCGACGGGTGTGTCGTCGGCGCGGGTTCGGTGGTGACCCGGTCGCTGCCGCCCGGCTCGATCGCGGTGGGGGCGCCGGCGCGGGTCGTGGGGAAGCGGGGTGAGCCGGGATGACCGGTCTCGAGACCAGCGCCGAGACCAGCGCCGAGACCAGCGCCGAGACCAGCGCCGGGGCCGCCGTCAGGGCCGGCGTCGAGGTTTCCGTACTGATCGTCTCGTACAACACCGCGGAGCTCACCGTAAAGTGCCTGGAATCCCTGCGTGAGCAGACCAGGGACACCTCGTACGAGGTGATCGTCGTCGACAACGCGTCGACCGACTCCTCCGCGGCACGCGTCCGCGCCGCCTTCCCGGACGTCGAGGTGGTCGAGTCCGGGACCAACCTCGGTTTCGGACGGGCGGTCAACCTCGCCGCCCAGCGTGCCAAGGGCGAGTACCTGCTGCTGCTCAACCCGGACACGGTCGTTCTCGACGACGCGCTCGGCGCGCTGCTCGCGTTCGCGCGGGCCCGGCCCGGACACGGCATCTACGGTGGCCGGACGCTGCGTCCGGACGGCTCGCTGGATCCGAGTTCGTGCTGGGGCGTGCCGACGTTGTGGAGCCTGGCGTGTTTCGGCCTGGGGCTGAGCACCTGGCGCAAGGGCTCGGCGTTGTTCGACCCGGAGTCGCTGGGCCGGTGGCGCCGGGACAGCGTCCGTGAGGTCGGTGTCGTCACCGGCTGCCTGCTGCTGGTCCCACGGGCCGTCTTCGGTGCTCTCGGCGGGTTCGATCCCCGCTACTTCATGTACGGGGAGGACGCGGATCTCAGTGTGCGGGCCCGCCGCGCCGGCTGGCGCCCGGTGATCACGCCGAACGCCACCGTCATCCACCATGTGGGCGCCTCCTCGGCCCGCCGCTCGGACAAAATGATCATGGTGATGCGGGCGAAGGCGACGTTCGTACGCGATCACTTCGAGCCGGGCGCGCGTCAGCGGGCCGCGCTCGCGCTGCTGACCCTCGGCGTGGCCGTGCGGGCGGCGCTGGCGGTGCTCACCCGCCGGTTGCGGGCGGCGCGGCCGGCGACAGCACCGGCACCTGTGGCGACAGCACCGGCACCTGCGGCGACAGCACCGGCGGCGACGGGTGCGGCGCGGCCGGCCGCATCCGGGCCGGGACGTTCCGCGTCGGCCGCCGGCGCCTGGGTGGGGGTCTGGCGGAGCCGCCGGGAATGGCAACCGGGATACCCGCCGTCGCCGGCCGCCGCGGACCGGCCGACCGCGGGCTGACCCCGAGCTCGTCACGGGCGGACCGGACGGGCGGACCGGACGAGCGGAAAAGCACGTCCAGGCCACCCGCCCGGTGCCACCGGGACCGCTGTCAGGAATGTCATGCAATTCAGGTGTGGCGGCGGGTGAAAACCCGGGCCACCGGCGTCCGGGGGGCGACCGAAGGTGAACAAGCGTGTCCTGATCATTGTGCAGAATCTGCCGGTACCGTTGGACCGGCGGGTCTGGCTGGAATGCCAGGAACTTGTCCGGGCCGGCTACACGGTGTCGGTGATCTGCCCCCGCGGGCCGCAGGATCCCGATTACCAGGAGCTCGACGGCGTCCATCTCCACAAATACGACGCCCCGAAGACCAGGCCCGGCGTCCGTGGTTATCTGGCCGAATTCGTCGTGTGCTGGCTGAGGACGGCCAGGCTGTCCGTCCGGGTACGGCGCGAGATCGGTTTCGACGTCATCCAGGCGTGCAACCCGCCGGACACCTACGCGCTGCTCGCCGCCCCCTACAAGCTCACCGGGACGAAGTTCGTCTACGACCAGCACGATCTGTGCCCGGAGGTGTACCGGTCCCGCTTCGACCGCCCGTCCGACCTGCTGCTGCGCGGCCTCTACCTGCTCGAGGGCATCACCTACCGCCTCGCCGACCACGTGATCTCGACCAACGAGTCCTACCGGCTGGTGGCGATGGGACGCGGCCGGCGCGACCACGCCGACACGACGGTGGTACGCAGCGGCCCGGACACCGACCGGATGCGGCCGGGCGCGGACTCGCCGGACCTGCGCCGTGGCCGGCGCCACCTCGCCGTCTACCTCGGGGTGATGGGTCCGCAGGACGGTGTCGACGCCGTCCTGCGCGCGCTCGACATTCTTGTCCACAAGGACGGCCGGGAGGACATCCACGTCGCCCTGCTCGGTTTCGGTGACTGCTTCGAGGAGCTGCGCGCGCTGTCCACCGAGCTCGGCCTGGACGACTACGTGACCTTCACCGGCAGGGCGGACGCGGTCACGATCGAGAAGTACCTGCGGACCGCCGCGGTCGGCCTCGGCCCGGATCCGGCGAATCCGCTGAACGAGGTGTCGACCATGAACAAGACCATGGAGTACATGGCCTACGGGGTGCCGGTCGTCACCTTCGACCTCACCGAGACCAGGGTGTCCGCGGGCTACACGGCCTGTTACGTCGAGCCGGGGGACCTCGAGGGGTTCGCCCGGGCCGTCACGGATCTCCTGGACGACCCCGAACGTCGCCGTGAGCTCGGCCGCCAGGGCCGGGAGCGGGCCGTCGAGGTCCTCGACTGGCGGCTGCAGGCCCCCGGATACGTCGCCGTCTACGACCACCTGCTGGGCGCCACCAGCACCGACACGGCAGCCGGAACGCGGTCGTGGCCGCGCCGGCGACCGGCGTCCTGGCGGAAGGCCGCGGCCTCGACGGCGGCCTTCCTGGTGGCGGGGGCCGCTACGCTCGCCGCGGTGAACGGCCGGCGGGGCCGCTGGTGACGTCCGAAGCGCCCGCTCACCGCGGGCGGTAGCGGGCGGTGGAACGCCAGAACCCGGATGCGGACGGAAGTTACCTTCCGTTACCGCTTTTCTGGCGTGTCAGGCCTGCATGAGGGTGATGGTGCGGCCGGCGGGGCTTGTCGTGGTGGTGATGGTGGTGCGTTCGGTGATGTCGGGGGCGTCGGGTCGGGTGTCGAAGAGGACCAGGACACCGGTGTCGAGGCCCAGCCGGTCGAGGTAGTGGTCGAGCTGTTTCAGGCCGGTGCGCAGCGGGTTGGCGCGCCCGGCGCGCCAGACCTTGAGCTCGAGGGCTTCGCGTTGCCAGTGGCGTTTGCCGTCGGGGGTGGTGTAGGGCCAGCGGATGAGCAGGTCGATGCGGCCGCGGCCGATGCCGTATTCGCGGGTGACGTAGCCGCCGCCGTTGACGACACGTTGGAGGAAGCCCATGAGGACGAGCTGGGGGGCGGCCTCGGGGTAACGCCGGCCGGAGGCGAGGATCTCGCCGCTTTCCGTCCAGAAGTCGGTGAAT
>NZ_CEVIVD010000112.1:0-624 GCF_982290655.1 Protofrankia sp. CiP1_Cm_nod3 | reverse complement strand
GTTGACCAGCCAGGGCTGGCCGGCGGTGAGCTCGATCGCCCGGTCGACGGCGGTGGGGGTGAATTCCTGGCCGGTCTCGGCGGTGTGCTGGGCGTAGAGTTCGGCGACCTCGTCCGGGGTGAAGTCGCCCAGCCGCAGCGATTCTAGTTTGATGTTGAACGGGCTGGAGGTGCCCAGCCGGGACGGGTCACCGCCGGATGCGGCTTTATAATCCCGGACATCGCGCAGGCCGCACAGGGCGACCGAGGCGGGGAAGCGGCTGGGCCGGTTGCTGTATCCGTCGCGGAGCTGGCTGAGGACGCTGAGCAGGCTCTGCCCCTGGAGCGCGTCGATCTCGTCGAAGAACAGCACCAGGGGACGGGGACAGGCAAGCGCCCAGGCGGTCAGCGCGGCTACCAGCAGGCTCGCGTCAGTCACATCCGGCCACGGCGGCGGGCGAAGATCGGCCGGGAGGGTGGCCTCTGCGGCGTCCCGGATCCGCTCGAGGATCCCCCGGGCCGCGGCGCCGTAGTCGTCGCCGGTGGCCCGTCCGATCTCGCAGGAGAACCGCACCGCCGCGTACCGGCCTTCGGTGGTCAGTTCCCGGGCAAGTGCCTGCAGAGTGGTTGTCTTCCCGGTCTGCCG
>NZ_CEVIVD010000111.1:15246-15806 GCF_982290655.1 Protofrankia sp. CiP1_Cm_nod3 | reverse complement strand
GGCGGGCGGCGGGATCTTCCCCGGTCGCCCCGGTCGCCCCGGTGCCCGTCCCCGGTCCCGGGCCTCGGTGTCGTTCTCGGTGCCGGGCCGTGGTGCCGTCCCCGGTGCCGGGGAGCGCTCCGCCCGCCGTTCCCGGCGCTGCCTCGAGGGTGGGCGGAACGCTCCCGCGGGGGAAGCCGCACCCCGGACGGAATCGTGGCCGGCGAATTTCCGATGTGCTTTCCTCAACATTGTCGGAAATACGACAGCGGGCCGTTGGCCGGCAATCCGGCGTCAACCACGGTTTTTCTGAACGGGCCGTCATATGTGTGGCCGCGGTGACATGCCCCGGTCGTATACAGATGTTCTCCCGGCCACCAGGATTCCAGCCGTGTACCGAGCAGACGAGACCCGCCCGGGGCCGCCGGCGGGAGCGCCTGCCGGCGGCTCCGCCCATGGGCGGCCGCCGGCAGGCGAGCCTTCCGGGCCGCGTCACGCGCGACGTTCCGCGCGGCCGGCAGCGGTGCCGGTGCCCGGGGATGCCGCCCTCGACGGCGCCCGGCGCCGGGCCCAGCCAGCGG
>NZ_CEVIVD010000111.1:0-15203 GCF_982290655.1 Protofrankia sp. CiP1_Cm_nod3 | reverse complement strand
GGCCGCAGGGGTCCCGACGTCCGCGGGGTCCCGGCGTCCGCGGTGCTCCCAGGGGACGCCGAGGTCTCGCCGGGCCCCGGCGCCGCGGGCGGCCCGGCGGCCCACCGGCCCGCAGGCCGCGTTCCCGCCGCCGGTTCCCGCGTCCCGGCCATCGGCCGCGCCGAGTACCGCGAACGAGTAGCGCGGAATCGACCGTGCTCATTCCGGTCCGATGCCGGCCGCCCGGGCCGTCGGCAGCACCGGCCTCGGCACCGATATCAGAACCGGCGGCGTCGGGGCGTGAAAGCCTGAAAGGAAGAAAATTGATCCGGATTCCGCCGGCGACACGGTTCGCCGTTGTCGTCGCCGCCGTATGCACGATCGCCGCGTGTGGGGTGGGCGGTTCCGGCGGCCTGTCGCCGGCAGCCGGCCCGCGCCCGCCGGCCCGCCCGGCCACCGTCGCCGTGTCCGACGCGAACGGGGCCACGGCGTCGCTCCAGTGCGCCACAAGGGTCAGAACGCTGCGGATGGTCGCGAGCGGCCCGCTCACCGACAGCGCGAAGGCAGCCAAGGCATACATGGAGAAGGCCCACCCCGGCCTGACGGTCGACATCACGTCCACCGCGACCAGCTATTCCCAGATCGTCCAGCAGATCGGCACCGACGCGGCCGCCGGGCGCAGCACGGACCTCGCGGTGGCCGGGCTCGACCTGCTGGCCACCTTCGTCGAACGGCTCGACGCCCAGGAGGTGTCGCCGCGGTCGCTGCGCGCCTCCTACGACCAGCGGTTCACCACGCTGGGGTCGGTGGGCAGGCAGCTGTTCGTTGTCCCGCAGCAGGTCTCCGTGCCCGTCCTGCTCTACAACGCCGACATGCTCGCCCAGGCCGGGGTGGACCCGGGGTCGCTGAAGGACACCACCGGCCTGCTCGCCGCGGCCGAAAAGATCAGGCAGGCTCTGCCCGGCGTCCAGCCGGTCGACCTGCCGGCTTCGGACCAGTTCGGGCAGTGGTTCTTCAACACCATCGCGGGGTCGAAGGGCGCGAACATCCAGAACGCCGGGGGACGGCCGGACTTCACCAGTGCCGCGGCGCGCGACACCGCGAGCTTCCTGGCCAGGGTCGGCGGTTACGGGCCCCAGTCGAACACGCCGGCCGACGCCATGGTCCGCTTCGCCCTCAACCGGAAGTCCGCGATCGTGGGCGCGAGCATCAGCTCGGTGGTGCCGGGGGTACAGACCATCGAACGCCAGGGCAGGGGCGCGTTCCCGCTCGGCGTGGCGCCGCTGCCCGTCCTGCCGGGTGGTACGCAGCATCCGGTGGCCGGCGGGAACGGCCTCGTGGTGCTGGCCACCGACCGCTGCCAGAACGAGATGGCCACCGAGCTGATGATGGCGATGCTCGCGCCGGACGTGGTGGCCGCCGGGGCGACGGTGCTCAGCTACCTGCCGGTCGACATCGAGGCGGCCAACCGGCTGGTCTCGCTGTACCAGCGGTACCCGCAGGTGGTGCCCTTCAACGCGATGACCGACTCGGTCGTCCACGCGCCGTACTGGTCGGGGCCGCGCGGCGGTGAGGTGCCCGTCCTCGCATCCGAGGCGGTCGCGAGGATCATGGCGGGCGCGAATCCGACGGCCACGCTGACCGAACTGCAGAAGCAGGCGGAGGCGCTCATCATGTGACCGGCGGCCACCTTATGTGACCGGCGGCCACCGGCCCGATGATCATTTGATTGCTGCTCATCGGGCCGGTGGCCGTTCGGTTGACGGCCGTCCGGCCGGTGGCCGCCATGCGGCCGTTGCCCGTCGGGGCGTTCGGCTTTTCGGCTTTGCCGTCGCTCCGCTCCCGCTCCGTCCACGATTCTGTTTCTTTTTGTATTTATTACATTCTTTTATAAGATCGTGAACGGGGAGTAGGCATTTCGAGACGCTCCGTGTGATCTCGCCGTGGTACGGCCTCTTGTGGGGCTCGCGACCGGCGGTAGCATGATTGCAGGATCTTGCTGAACAGCAAGCTGATGAGCAGTCAATGGCCTGTGCGGGATTTTGTGCGGTGCATTCGCGGCCATCGTGTGAGCACGTGTGCAATCGGTGTTAAACGGTGCATGTCGTTGTCCTCCTGTGGTCTTTTGCGCACGCATCGCTTCCTGTTTGTCACTGTGTCGCGAAGATGTCATCACATAGCGTTGTTAGCTGCTCACCAGATGCGACTCGAAGGAGACAGATGATGTCGACCGAGGGCGCCGGCGCCTGCGCTCACCCGCTCGCGTTCGTCCGGGCGCAGCATGGCTGGTCCTATCAGCGACTGGCCCGGGTGGTGGCGCGCCGCGCACGCGACCTGGGTGTGGCCAACATGGCGGCGGAACGTCAGAAGGTCTGGCGCTGGGAACACCGGGGTGTCGTGCCTGACCGGGTCTCCCAGCTTGCCCTCGCCACCGAGCTGGGAGTCTCGGCCCAGAAGATCGAGTCCCATCCCTGGCCGGCCTGGCTGCCGACCGGTGACGTCGTACGTACCGACTACCCGTGGAACAGCGCAGGCAGTGTGACATCAATGATCGATGTTGTCGAAGGTGCCCTCACCGACCGCCGCGGCTTCCTCACCATCACCGGAGCGGGTGTGGCGAGCCTGGCCGGCGAGTGGCTCAACCTGGAGCCCACCCGGCTCGCCGCCGCCCTGGACGGCGGCCGGGTGGACGAACAGGTGGTCCACCGCATCGAGCACAACATCCCGGGGTTACGGCTGATGGACGACCGGCTCGGCGGGGAGGGCGTCCGGCGGCTTGTCGACGCCGAGCTGCGAGTGGTCACCGACCTGCTCGCCAAGGGCTCGTACACGGAGAAGATCGGGACGAGCCTCCAGCTGCTCGCCGCCGAACTCGCCCGGATCGCCGGGTGGGCGTCGTTCGACGCCGGCTACCACACGAGCGCGCAACGCTACTGGATCGCGGCCCTGCACGCCGCCCACGCCGCCGGGGACCGGCTGGTCGGTGCGAACATCATGAAGAACATGTCGTTGCAGTGCGTCGACTTCGCCTGTCCCAAGGAAGCCCTCGAGCTGGCCGAAGCGGCCGTGACGAGCAGCGGCGGCATCAGCGGACGCGCCGGCGCGATGTTCCAGATGAGGCTGGCCCGGGCGTACGCGGCACTGGGCGACCAGGCCGGGTGCTTCCGCGCGCTGGCCCAGGCCGAAACGGCGGCCGGCCGTTCCAGCCCACACGACCCGGCCTGGGCGGGCATCTTCGACGAGGGATTCCACGCGGCCCAGCTCGGGATCTGCTACATCGACCTCGGCCAGCCACAGCAGGCGGACCGCTGGCTGGCGCACGCCCTCGCGGTGCACCCGGTCGCCCGCGCCCGCGACCACGCGACATACCTGCTCCGCCGCGCGGCCGTGCAGATCGACCTGGGCAACATCGACCACGGGTGCGCGCTCGTCCGCCAGGCGACGCCGTTCCTGGAGGCCACCCGCTCGCAGCGCAACGCACGGCGGGCGGAGGATGTCCGGCGCTCCCTGCGCCGGCACGCGGCGCATCCGGACGTCCGTGAGGTGGATCAGCTCCTCGCTCGTCCCGCCTGACCGTGTCCTGTCGTCCTATCCCACCCGGGGGACGGCTGCCCTCGCCGAGGCGAGCGGCCCGGCCGAGGGTGCGACGCACGGAACGGACGGTCCGGGCTCGGGTCAGCCGACGAGACGGCCGGCCGGGCGGGTCGGCTGGTCGGGCCCGCCCGCCGGCTCCACGGACGCCGCGACCTCACCCGCCTCCGGGTCGACGACGACCAGGGCGGTGTCGTCGGGCACGGTCCGTTTGACGATCGCCAGCGCGATCGGGCCGAGTTCCGCGTGTACGACGGACGTGCCCACGAACCCGACCGCCCGGCCGCCGCTGTGCACCGGGGCGCCGTGGGCGACCGTCGTGCCGTCCAGATGCAGCAGGACCATGCGCCGGGGCGGGCGTCCCAGGTTGTGCACGCGGGCGACGGTCTCCTGACCACGGTAGCAGCCCTTGTCGAGGTGGACGGCGGTGGCCAGCCAGCCGACCTCGTGCGGGATCGTCCGGTGGTCGGTCTCCGCGCCCAGGCGGGGCCGGCGGCCGGCGACCCGCGCCGCCTCGAACGCGCCGGCCCCGGCGAGGGAGGCGCCCGCGGAGACGAGCCGCTCGACCATCCCGCGCAGCGTCCGGCGCGGGACGAGCAGGTCGAGACCGTCGGGCATCGCCCGGACGAGGATCTCGGATCCGCCCGGATCCTCCTGCTCGCCCGCCTCGAGGCCGGCCCCCGGGCCGTCCGTCGCGGCGCTGTCGGCCACGGGGCCGTCGACTACGGCTGGTGATGTGACGGCCGGCCGGACGAGGGCCCGGGCCAGCGGGTACAGACCATGGGCCAGCAGGTCACCGTCGTAACCCACCGTCACATCGTGGCGGTCAGGCCGGTGGAGCGGAGGGTCGAGCGGGGCGAACGCGCTGGTCACGACGTCCACGGCGGCCGGGCCGATGACCGACAGCACGGCATAGTCGGCATGGACGTCGACCGGTTCGACCCGCAGCAGGAAACGCATCGACTCCAGGTAGGCGAGCAGTGCGGCGCTGGTGCCCGGCTCGACGTCGAGCCAGCTGGCCGTCCCGTCGTCGGCGATCATCAGGTGGTGTTCGACGTGGCCGTGCGGGGAGAGCACCAGCGCCTCGCTGCCCCGCATGGCCGGCAGCGCGGCGAGATGCTGGGAGGTGATGCTGTGCAGCCAGGACAGCCTGTCCACACCGGTGACGCGCAGCACCCCGCGGTGCGAGCGGTCGACGACCACTGCCCCGCGCTCGCCGGCGCGCTGCTCGCGCAGCGGATCCCCATAGTGGTCGGCGACCCCGAGATCGGGCCCGGTGGCGGGCACGGCACCGGCGACGGCCAGCAGCGGTGAACGGTAGCCGTCGTCCGGGCTGTCCGGGCTGTCCGGGCTGTCCGGGCTGTCCGGGCTGTCCGGGCTGTCCGGGCTGTCCGGGCCGCCGGGCGTGCGCGTGGCGATCGGGTCGGTGGTCATGGACTGTCCGGTCATGGCCTGTTCAACCCGAGACCGGGGTCGCGCAGTTCCCGCATCGGCCGGCAAGTGCGACGTGACTGACGTCCACGGAGAAGTCGAAGTCGTCGCGCAGCCGGGCGACGAGGTCGGTCAGGACGTCCGAAGGGATCTCCCGCACCGTGCCGCAGCCGCCGCACACCAGATGGACGTGCTCGACGACGCCGGCCGCATGGTACGTCGGCGCGCCGTGACCGAGGTGGGCGTGCGAGACGAGGTCGAGCTCCTCGAGCAGGTCCAGGGTGCGGTACACCGTGGAGATGTTGACCCCGCCCGCGGTGCGGCGGACCTCGGTGACGATCTCCTCGGGGGTGGCGTGGCCGAGCCGGGCGACCGCTTCGAGGACGAGCTGGCGTTGTGGGGTGAGCCGGTAGCCCCGGGAGCGTAACTGCGTCTGCCAGGTGCCGTCCGCCACCGGCTCCGGGGCTGAGGACGACCCCGAGGCTGACGACGCCGGGACCTCGGCCCGCGGTGACGCGGTGGCAACCGGCGCGGCAGCAGCCTCACGCCACCGCCAGCTCTCCCGGCCTTTCGCGACGTCCACCGTCATGGACACAGTTTAGGCCGCGTCCGATGGATCTTCGATCGTGCGGACGGTGTCCTGCTGTGTCACCGTCGCGACCCTCCGACGATAATTACTTTTTGTTATACATAAGTCGCCTTAAGTGTTCAGGAGTCGCCGGCGACGGCTTGGCGGTTGGTGCGGAAAAGCGGTTGCCGAGCCCACCCGGCCCCCGTAGCGTTGTCCGTACACGAGAAGGGAGGTGGTCTAGTTTTGTGTGATAAACGGACTCGTGAGGTGACTGTCCGCTAAGCCGGTCTCGTGGTCCTCACCCCTGCCGGGTGACCTGCGGGCACCGGCACCGGCGAGAACCAGACAGGCACCGGACCTCCGGGCGTCGTCGCTGGTCCCGACGACCTGTCGTCCCTTCCATGGGCGATGGAAGCGCCCGGAGGTCTTTTTGTCCCCAGTCGGACGGCTCAGGATGCCACGCGGCGGCTGCGGATTATCACGACGCCGCTGGCGGGACCGTCGATGGGGCGGAAGGCGGTCGGGCGTCATCGATGGGTGGCCCGCAAGGTCCGAGATGTTGCGGCCATGATTCGATCTTAAGATGTTGCGACATCCGAGCTAGTGTGGATGTCATGAGCGCGGCCTACGAGGAAGTCCCGTTCAGCGAGCTCCTCCATCATCCGGCGGCAACCGCCCGACGGCTCGACGAGGTACGCGCGCTCCGGTTGCGCCGCCGCGACGCGACGGACCTCGCGCTGATGCGAGTGGAGCAACTCGAACAGGACTCCGCCGTGGTCGACTTCGCCACCCGCATGCTCGCCAGCCTGATCCACACCGGGAACGCTGCCGCTCTGCGGCAGGCGCTGCCAGACGCGTTGCCCTGGACGACGTTCCTACCGCCGGCGGACGTCGACACCTTTTTCACCGAGCTCATCGCAACCGCGCGCGGCGCGATGGCGCTGGACACGCTGGCTCCCGTCGCCGTCCTGCTCACCCAGTGGCGGCACAGCGCCGAGATCCACGCCGACCCCGCCCTGTACGCGATCCTGACCCGGGAACCCGACGGCGACCTCGGCCCCGTCCCCCAGCCACCCGCCGTCGCAACCGAATGAGCCCGAAGCGGGAAGACCGCGCCGCTCCACCCCCCACCAGCAGCGAGTACGACATCTGTTTCGCCACCAACGAGGCCGCCGACGGCTGGGAACACCTCGCCCGCCAGGCCCCGGGCAACCTGCGCCGCGCCTTCGACACAATCCGGTCGTTGCCGCGGATCCGCGGCAATCCGGACCGTCACCACCGTCTCAAGGGCGCCCTCGGCACCGCGACGTTCAAAGGCCAGACGCTGGAACGCTGGCAGTATGAGGTCACCAGCGGCGGACGCATCTGGTATCTGATCGATGATTCGAACCGGACCGCGTGGGTGATCTACGCCGGTACCGGCCATCCCAAGGCCACCGACTGACACCCAAGCCGACAACCAGGACAGCGGACGAGGGCAACACCAGCGGGCCGGTTCGGGCCGGGCGGCCAGGGGCGGGGGTACCGGTGTGGGGTGGTGAAGGGCTGGGCGTCGCGGTCGGAGCGGCCCTGAAAGTGCCCCGGACGGGTGCGCCACGGCCGATCCAGCCGCATCGCGGCGACGGGTTGCGGCAGGATCGAAGTCATGCCGACGCTCGTTCTGCTCCGCCACGGCGAGAGCACGTGGAACCGAGAAAACCTGTTCACCGGCTGGGTGGATGTCGACCTTTCCGACAAGGGCCGCCAGGAGGCGGCCCGCGGCGGTGAACTGCTCCGCGACGCCGGTGTGCTCCCGGACGTGGTGCACACGTCGTTGCTGCTGCGCGCGATCCGCACCGCCTGGATCGCGCTCGACACGGCCGGCCGGACGTGGATCCCCGTGCACCGCTCCTGGCGCCTGAACGAACGGCACTACGGCGGCCTGCAGGGGCTGAACAAGGCCGAGACCCTCGCCGAGTACGGCGAGGAGAAGTTCACGCTGTGGCGCCGTTCCTACGACACCCCGCCGCCGCCCATCGGCCCCAAGCAGGTCAGCGGTGTGGACGAGCGCTACGCCGACCTGCCGCCGGACCTCATCCCGGCGACCGAGTGCCTCAAGGACGTGGTGGCCCGGATACTGCCGTACTGGTACGACGCGATCGTGCCGGACCTGCGGCGCGGGAGGACCGTGCTCGTCGCCGCCCACGGCAACTCGCTGCGCGCCCTGGTCAAGCACCTCGACGGCATCGGCGACGGCGACATCGCCGCCCTGAACATCCCCACCGGCATCCCGCTGCGCTACGAGCTGGATGACGACCTGCGCGTCCTGTCCTCGTCCTACCTCGACCCGGAGGAAGCGGCCCGGGCCGCCGCCGCCGTAGCCGCCCAGGGCAAGAAGTAACGAACGCCGGTCGGGTGGGCGCTCGGCGGCGCCGAACGGAGCCGTGACGTGGGGAACGCGGGCCCGGCAGGGGCGAGAACCACGTCACCGCTCTGTTCGTGTAGCTGGTCCCGCTCCGGGCGGGTCAGACCCGTTTGCCGGTGACCAGGTAGATGACCCGGTGGGCTACTGAGACGGCGTGGTCGGCGTAGCGTTCGTAGTAGCGGCCACAGAGGGTGATGTCGATCGCGGCCTCCATGCCGTAGGTCCATTCCGTTTCCAGCAGGACGTGGAAGAGCTTGCGGTGCAGGGCGTCCATGGAGTCGTCGTCGCTTTCCAGCTCCTTGGCCAGGGCCGCGTCGTGGCCGGCGATGACCGACCCCGCCTTGGCGACGATGCGCTGCGCGACCTGCCCCATCTCCAGCAGGGTCGAGTGCAGCTCCGGTGGGACGGCACGGCCGGGGTAGCGCCGGCGGGCCACCTTGGCGACGTGCAGCGCGAGGTCGCCCATGCGTTCGAGGTCAGCCACGATACGCAGCGTGGTGACCATCGTCCGCAGGTCGGTGGCGACCGGCTGCTGGCGCGCCATTATGTCGAAGGATCGTTCCTCGATTTCGTTGCGTAGCAGGTCCACGGTCTCGTCAGCCGTGATCACGCCCTCGGCGAGCTGCAGATCTGCGTCGAGAAGGGCGGTCGTCGCTCGCGCCATTGCTGAAGCGACCAGGTTGGTCATCTCGACGAGCGAGGAGTTGATGCTCTCGAGCTCGTCGTGGAAGGCGTCCCGCACGGACGGCTCCTTCGTGTCTGTAGCGGTTGTCAGCCCATCGGACCACAACAGGGTGAGGTCAGGACGGCTGGCAGAGCACGATCATGTTTCTTTCGCGCTGCTGGAAGCCGTGGATCTCGCTGGTCACCGGGACGGCGGCCGTGTTCCCGGCTCGCCGGGACGGTGACCATGCGCGTGCCGGCTCCCGGCGTTGCGAGCCGGCGTCGGCTGTCCGTGGGAAAGTCGCCGTTCCGCTCTTCGGCGCGTCACACGTTGAGGGCGAACAGCGATTGCTCCTGGACATATGACCCCGAACGCCGCGCATACCCTGTCGCGATCAACGATGGTCGGCAGTGCTCGCCCCACGGTGAACACATCCTGTTGGCCGGGTGAACTCCTGACGACTATCGGACCGGGTTGGGTGGATACACCCGCAGCCCACCTACCATTCGGCCGTGGGCGAGGGCGCGGACGAGCGGGAGGCCGGCTTCGGCCTCCCCGGTTCCGGGCTGCCCGGCATCGGGCTGCCCGGCATCGGCCGTTCCGGTTTCTCCGGCTTCGGGTTCTTCGCCGGCGGGACCCGCTCGGATGCTGTCGGCTCCACGCCGCGCACCGGCCGGGAGCGTCCCGGCCCGCGACCGGCATCGGCCCAGGCGCCGCCGGCCCAGACGCCGTCGGGTGCGGCGTCGTCGGGTGCGGTGCCGCCGGCCCAGGTGCCGCCGGCTCAGGCGTCGTCGGGTGCGGTGCCGCCGGCTCAGGCGCTGCCGGCTCAGGCGCCGCCGGGCCGGGGTGCGCCCACGATCCGGACGGGTGACAGTACGGCGGTGTCCCCGCGGCGGCGGTTCCGCGATGCGACGGCCGCGAACCCGCCGACCGCCGCGCACGCGGCGCTGCCCTCGCGGCTCGTCCGGCGCCTTGTCGACGGCCTGCCCTCCGGGCTGATCGTTCTGGACGCCGACGGCGTGGTGGTGCTGGCCAACCCGGCGGCCCACGCCATGGGGGTGATCGTCGACAGCCGGCTGGACCTGGGTGAGCTCAGCGACCTGGCCGCCCGCACCCGCGGCGACGGCGTCGACCGTGACCAGCAGCTCGACCTGCCGCCCCGCCCCGAACCGCCGCTGACCCGGCCCCGTCCCGACCAGGAGGCGTTCGCCGTACGCGCCCGCACCTCGCGGCTGGACGCGGACGGCCATGTCGCGGTGATCCTCGACGATCTCACCGAGGCCCGCCGGGTGGAGGCGGTCCGCCGGGACTTCGTGGCGAACGTCAGCCACGAGCTGAAGACCCCGGTCGGCGCGCTGCACGTGCTGGCCGAAGCCGTCGCCGCGGCCAGTGACGATCCGGCGGCCGTCCGCCGGTTCGCGTCCCGGATGACGCACGAGTCCGCCCGGCTGGCCCGCCTCGTACAGGAGATCATCGATCTGTCCCGGCTGCAGGGCGCGGACCCGCGGCCGGATCCCCAGCCGGTGCAGGTGTCGGTGGTGGTGGCCGAAGCGCTCGACCGCACCCGGCTGGCCGCCGCCGCCCAGGAGATCATCGTTGCGGTGATCGGCGACAGCGACTTCGTGGTCAGCGGGGACGAGGGACAGCTGGTCACCGCGCTGGCGAACCTGCTGAACAACGCGGTCACCTACTCCCCGCCGGGGACCCGTGTCGTCGTCGGTGTCCGGCGCGCCGGTGACACCGTGGAGCTCTCGGTCGCCGACGAGGGCATCGGCATCGCCGAGAAGGACCTGGAGCGGGTGTTCGAGCGCTTCTACCGGGCGGACCCGGCGCGGTCCCGCACGACCGGCGGTACCGGGCTGGGCCTGGCGATCGTGAAGCATGTCGCGACCAACCACGGGGGAAGTGTGAGCGTGTGGAGCTCCGAGGGGGCCGGGTCGACGTTCACGATCAGACTGCCGCTGCTGCTGGCCGATACCGATGACGATGCTGACACCGAGATCGACACCGAGATCGACACCGAGATCGACACCGGCGCCGGCATCGACACCGATGCCGATGCCGGCGCCGAGCACAGGCGCGACAACGGCGACTGACCGACGAATGACGGCCGACGGACCGACACCCGGATGACGGACGGATGACGAAGGAGTGTGACGCGTGACCCGCCTGCTGGTCGTGGAGGACGAGGAGTCGTTCTCGGACGCGTTGTCGTTCATGCTGGAACGGGAGGGTTTCGACGTCGCGGTAGCCGCCGACGGGCCGGCCGCGCTGACCGAGTTCGAGCGGCACGGCGCCGATCTCGTCCTGCTGGACCTGATGCTGCCGGGCCTGTCCGGGACGGAGGTCTGCCGTGCGCTGCGGCAGCGGTCGACCGTCCCGGTGATCATGTTAACCGCCCGCGACAGCGAGATAGACAAGGTCGTCGGCCTGGAGCTCGGCGCGGACGACTACGTCACCAAGCCGTTCTCCGCCCGTGAGCTGGTCGCCCGTATCCGCGCGGTGCTGCGCCGCCGCGGCGAGGTCGACGAACACGTCACGGCGACGCTGGAGGCCGGTCCGGTGCGGATGGACGTCGAACGCCATGTGGTCACGGTCGCCGGCACCTCCGTCCCGCTGCCGCTGAAGGAGTTCGAGCTGCTGGAGATGTTCCTGCGCAACGCCGGCCGGGTCCTCACCCGCGGCCAGCTGATCGACCGGGTCTGGGGCTCGGACTACGTCGGGGACACCAAGACCCTCGACGTCCACGTCAAGCGTCTGCGCACCAAGATCGAGGACGAGCCCGGGAACCCACGCCACCTGGTGACCGTGCGGGGCCTGGGGTACAAGTTCGAGCCCTGACGCCGGCGGCGCCCCCGGTGGCACGGCGTCTCCGGCGGCCCTGTTCTCTCCGGTGGATTCTCTCCGGTGGCGTGATCGTGATCTTTCTGTGACGATTCGGTTCTTTGATCGGCGTTTCGGCCCGACAGTGGCGATCACTTGTGTACGTTGGTCGGGTGAGGGCTCCGCCCGGCCTGGTCGCTGTGCGTACCTGATCACTGTCATGGTGGTTAGCCGTCGCTGTCATGGTGGTCCGCCGGGCGTGTTGTTCGCCGGATACCGGTGGCCTGGTTCGCTGGGCGCTGGTGCCGGCCGGCCGTGGCCGGCTCGATGCACGACCGGGAGTGGATGCGTGAAGTTTGGCCACGCGGCGAGGGGGGCATACGCTCTTCGTCCGCTGTCCGGTCTGCCAACTGTTTCCGTCCTGCCCGATCTGGCCGGTCTGGCCGATTCGGATGACCTCGCCGGCCCGGCCGGCCCGGTTGGGTTGTCGGTTGCCGTGCGGGTGGGCCTATCGTGTGTCCGATGTCACTGAAGCCCGTGGCCGAGACCGCCGCCGTGGAGATCCCCGCCGCCGCCCGGCCCGGGGCCGGTGACCCGCCCGTGACGCTGCCCGTGCCGGCCCCCCTCGGCGATGGCCAGGAGGTGGGCCAGGAGGCCCTGCCCCACCAGGCCGCCCCGCACGTCGCCGTCCCGCCGGTTTCCGGCCGGATGCGCCTCGGTGTGATCGATATCGGCTCGAACACCGTGCACCTGCTGGTGGTGGACGCCCATGTCGGCGGCCAGCCGCTGCCGGCCGCCAGCATGAAGGTCCCGCTGCGGCTGGTCGAGCTCCTCGACGGTGACGGAGCGCTCTCCGCCGAGGGGGAGCGGATCCTGACCGGCTGCATCATCGACATGAGTGCGCGTGCCGACGAGCTCGGCGTGGACGATCTTGTGGCGTTCGCCACTTCCGCGCTGCGGGACGCTACCAACAGTGAGGACGTCCTGGCTCGTCTGCGGACCGCCAGCGGGGTCGCGCTCGCGGTCCTGCCGGGGCAGGACGAGGCCCGGCTGACCTTTCTGGCGGTGCGGCGCTGGTTCGGCTGGAGCGCCGGCCGGCTGCTCGCGCTCGACATCGGCGGCGGCTCCCTGGAGATCGCGGCCGGGATGCACGAGGACCCCGACGTCGTGTCCTCCCTGCCGTTGGGGGCCAGCCGGCTCACCCGGGACTGGTTCGCCAACGACCCGCCGAAACGCTCCGAGGTGACGGCCCTGCGGCGCTACGTCCGGGCGCACATCGCCCCGGTGGTCTCCCGGCTGTACGTGGTCGGCGAGCCCACGCGGGCGGTGGCGACGTCGAAAACCTTCAGGTCGCTGGCCCGGATCGCCGGCGCGGAGCCCTACAGCCGCGGCCCGTACGTCCGCCGGGTCCTGCGCCGGGACGCGCTGCGCGAGATGTCCGCGCGGCTGTGCCGGCTGTCCGCCGCCGAACGGTGCGACCTGCCCGGGGTGTCGGCCGACCGCGCGGGCCAGCTGGCCGCCGGGTCCGTGGTCGCCGACGAAGCCCTCGACCTGCTGAACCTGGATGAGGTCGAGATCTGCCCGTGGGCGCTGCGGGAGGGCATCATTCTGCGCAGGCTGGACTGGCTGACCTCCGCGTGACCTTCGAACAGCCCTCCAAATGATCTTCATGTGAGCCCCGTCCGGTCCCTGTGCGATCTCTGTGTGGTCTCCATGTAGTCCCTGTGCGACTTCGTTCGGTAACCGGTCTGCTGTCTCGGTGCTCCGAGTCGGGCGCCGATCGCCGCGCACAGGCACTACTGTTGAGGGATGTCCGAGGCGCAGACCCCAGCGCCGCGGCTCGGGGACGCCGAGGTCGCGGACAACCGTGGCCCAGATTTGTGGCGGCCGACAGCGGATTCCGCTGTTCTCTCCCCTGACACCGGCTACCCGGCCCGGCTCGCACCGCGTGGCGGTGGGCGTGCCATCGCACGGGTGCCCTCGGCCAGAGTGGCTCTGTCGACCGCGTCGACGTATCCGGAGTCGACGGCGGCGGCTTTCGAGATGGCTGCCCGGCTTGGCTACGACGGCGTAGAGATCATGGTGTGGACGGATCCGGTGAGCCAGGATCCGGAAGCTCTGCGGCGGCTTGCCGACTATCACGGCATTCCGATCCTGGCGATCCACTCCCCGTGCCTGTTGCTCACCCAGCGTGTCTGGGGGGTCGAGCCGTGGGCGAAGCTGCAACGGGCCCGCGCCGTCGCGGAGACGCTGCGGGCACCGACCGTCGTCGTCCACCCGCCGTTCCGGTGGCAGCGTGACTACGCCCGCGACTTCATCGAGGGCATCGAACGGATGGCGAACGAGACGGACATCCGCTTCGCCGTCGAGAACATGTTCCCGTTGCGGGCCCGGGGGCGGGAGGTGTCCGCGTACGCGCCGAACTGGTCGCCCGTGGACGACGACTACCGGCACGTCACCCTGGACCTGTCACACACCAGCGTGTCCCGTTCCGACGCGCTCGCCATGGCCGACGAGCTGGGCGACCGGCTGGTCCACGTGCACATGGCCGACGGGGTCGGCCTGGCCAAGGACGAGCACCTGGTGCCCGGCCGCGGCAACCAGCCATGCGCCGACCTGCTGGAACGGCTCGCGGCCCGGGGCTTCGACGGGACGGTGGTCGTGGAGATCAACACGCGCCGCGCGGAGTCGAGAGCGCAGCGGGAGGCCGACCTCGCCGAGGCCCTGGCGTTCACCCGCCTCAACCTCGCCGCCGCCCCCGTCACCGCGGCCGGCCGCCTGCCCTGACGTCATGGCCCTGGTCCGGGCATTGTCGCCGGGCCGGCCGGTGATACCGGTGGAGCGGGTGATACCGGTGCGATGCCGGTGGAGGGGCAGTACCGGTGACGTGACGATACCGGCGGGGTATCGAGACGAACAGCGGTAAACAGCCGTATCCGGCCCGCACGACGGTGCCACCATGCGGTAATGAGCGCCAGATCGCTTTTCGACCCGATGGTGGACGCCTATGACGCCGCCCGGCCGTCCTATCCCGATCAGCTGTTCCGGGATCTGGCCTGGCTGGCCGGGCGTGAGCTGGCCGGCGCGGACATCCTCGAGGTCGGCGCCGGGACGGGTATAGCCACCCGGGACCTGCTCGCGCGCGGCGCCCGGGTGATCCCGGTGGACCACAGCCCGGGCATGCTCGGCCGGCTGCGGGAGCGCACCCCCGGGATCGGCGTGGTGCGCGCCGACGGCGAGGCGCTTCCGTTCTCCGACGCCGTGGCGGACCTTGTCTGCTACGCCCAGGCGTGGCACTGGGTGCGGGTGCCGGTGGCCGCGGCCGAGGCGGCCCGGGTGCTGCGCCCCGGCGGCGCGCTCGCGGTCTGGTGGAACGACGTCGACGGCGAGGACCTGCGCTGGTGGGAGCGTCAGCAGCGGCGTCTGGAGGCGATGAGCCCCGGCTACCGGCGCGACTACCGCACCCGCCCCTGGGCGGACGAACTGCGCTGGACGGGCCTGTTCACCGAGGTCGTGACGGTTTCCGGCCACTGGGGCCGGACGCTCCCGCTGGACCGGTACGAGCTGTGGCTGCGCTCGAAGTCGTACGTCCAGGCGATCGGGGACCGGCTGGAGGACTTCCTGGACGCCGAACGGCGCTCCCTGCTGAAGGCCTTCCCCGACGGGATGATCACCGAGCCCTTCCGCACGATCCTGACGGTGGCCCGCCTCCCACCCACCACCCCGTCCTGAGCAGAACC
>NZ_CEVIVD010000110.1:0-15965 GCF_982290655.1 Protofrankia sp. CiP1_Cm_nod3 | reverse complement strand
TATCTCGACATGTCCGCTGATGAGAAGGCGAGCTACGTAGCCAAGCTCGCCGGCGAGTTCCGCATCCTCGCCGAAGTGGGGTACAAGGATGGGGAGAAATCGGAACGGCTCTCCCCTAGCCAGTGGGTCGAGAGTATCGAGAAGGATCTCGGCGCGGGCGCGGACCATGTGATCCTTGAGGCCAGGGAGTCAGGCTCAAGCGGGATCTGCCGGCCGGATGGGCGGTTGCGGATCGGGCTGATCGAGGACATCCTCCGGTCTCCTGTTCCGACGGACCGTCTCATCTTCGAGGCTCCCACCAAGACTCTGCAGGCCTATTTCGTCGACCGGCTTGGCCCCAGTGTCAACCTGGCGAACATCGCGCTGGCTGAGGTCATCGGGTTGGAGACGCTCCGGCTCGGACTCCGTGCCGACACCATGGCAGTGGCCGGTGCGTGAGAGCACGGATGCCTTCCACCTGGCGGTTCCGGCACGTGACCTGGCCGAGGCCGAAAGATTCTACACTGCACTGGGCTGCCAGGTCGCCCGCCGCTACGACGACCGGGTTACCTTCAACTTCTTCGGAGACCAGCTTGTCTGCCACCACTCGCCGGACGAGCCGATCGTCGAACCAAAGCTCTACCCCCGCCATTTCGGGGTCACGTTCAAGGCCGCAGCCGATTTCGAGGCGTTGCTCAGAATCGTGGATCTGCGCGATATCTCTGTGTTCCAGAAGGTGCAGCTTCGCTTCGAAGGAACCGCAGAGGAACACCGCACCATCGCGCTCATCGATCCGAGCCAGAACCTGCTCGAGTTCAAGCACTACGCCGACCCTAGGATGATGTACTGATGGCGCCGCCGTTCCTGGCGGAGGTCCGGGCCATCTGGGCGGAAGTACTTCAGCTTGCCGAGGTGGATGCCGAAACGCATTTCTTCAGCGCGGGAGGCGATTCCCTGGCCGCGGTCGACATGGTGGCGAAGCTGACCGCGGCGGGCGTTCCCGCCTCTCTCGCCGAGCTCTACGAGAACCCGAGGGCCGGTGGGTACGCGGCGACGCTTGAGACCGCGACTCCCGAGGCGAGCTTGAACGACATGGGAGACCTCGTCTCCGAAGCCCAGCTTGAGCGACTTCTCCAAGAGCAACGAGTACGCAGCTTCGGCGGTATGCTGCCACGGTTCGTCATGACGCGGATCTTGCCCGGAAGGATTGATCCGGCCGTGCTGCGCACCGCAGTGCGGGCGACGGTCGAGGCACACCCCCTGCTCCGGGCCTGTTTTGTAAAGTCCGGCGGCGTCTGGCGTGTCCGGCACCTGCCTTCGTCGGACGTTCCCGTCATCCAACGCATGGTGGCGGATCTCGATGCGGCGATTGCCGCCGAGGCAAGTACGGACCTCGATCTCTGGCGGCCTCCGCTGTTCCGTGTAATTTGCTTCGAATCCCCGGACGGCGACGGTGCCGTTGTACTGCGGCTGCATCATCTCCTGGGCGACGACCTGTCGATGCGGCTGGTGGCGCGGGAGATCTTCGACCGCTGCCGAGGAAAGTCGGTGCCTGAGCGAGGAGAAGGGACGTTCACGCATCTCGTCAGTACAGAGCAAAGCCACCTGACCGGCCCGTCCGGGGAGCAGCGCCTGTCCTACTGGCGGGAGATTCTCGGGGGCTCCGCCGTCCGTGGCGTCCTTCCTGGTTTCCCCGACCGTCCGGAGCGCCCGTCCTACCAGGCCGCAACCGCGACATGCGATGCTCCGCTGCCGCTCGGCCCGACCGCACGTGCCCTTGGGACGACACCGACCTTGGTGCTGGCCGGTGCCTTGGCGCTTCACCTGCGCCGAAGTCACGGATCGGCACCGGTTCTCCAGCTCTGCTATGCGAACCGGGATGGAACCGGTGCCCACGAGGCCGTCGGCCCGTTCTTCGACGCTCTTCCCTTGGCCCCGGCCCTGGACGGAGCGGTGGACCCCGGCATGGTGTTTGAGGCCGTCAACCGTGCCTGGTCGGGTGCCCTTCGCCACAGGATTCCGTCCGCCGCGCTCATCCGTGCTCTTCAGCCGGACGCCTATGCGCAGGTGCCGATGGCCCCGTTCGTCCTGCTGAACGTGCTGGAGAGCCGCCAGATTGGCCCAGAGCAAACAGTCCCGCACGACGTGGCATTCCCCGGCCTGACGTTCGAGGCGGGCGAGAAAAAACTGCATCTCCGCTATGAGGAGGACTGGTTGCCCAGCGCCCTGGTCGCGGACCTGCTCGACGGCTGGTCCCGGATGCTGACCTGGGCGGCCGGTGGCTGAGCGACGCGGAAGGCTCATCCTCTGGTGGGCGGCCGCGCAAGGTGTCTCATTGCTCGGTACCTGGGTCCATGCTGTGGCCAGCGCGTGGTTCATTCTCGGCCGGTCGGGGTCCGGCACCGCCCTCGGCCTGGCATTCGCCCTCCAGTTCCTCCCGCTGCTCGTGCTTGGCCCGTTCGGCGGTGCCGTCGTCGATCGATTCGGCCGACGCAAGTCGCTGTTCGTCAGCCAGGTGGCGTTCGCCTGCCTGTCGCTGACCTTGGGGATACTCGCCGCCACCAGCGCGCTCGAGTTGTGGACAGTCTTCGTGACGCTGCCGCTCATGGGCCTACTGGATGTCGTCGATTTGCCGGCCCGGGACGCTTTCGCCGGTGAGCTGGTGGCCGACGAACATCTGGTCAAGGTCACTGCGGTCGGCCCGGTCCTGGCGGATGTGGCCCGTGCACTCGGGCCGCTCGCGGGCGGGCTTCTGATGACCTCGTTCGGGCCGGGCTGGTGCTTTATTGGGAACGCGTTCTCCTACCTCCCTCTGATCGTCTTCCTGGTTCTCGTTCGGCCGGTGAGCCAAACCGGGCGGCGGGCCGCGGAGACGGACGTCCGGACGGCGACCGGCCTCATCGCCGGGGACCGGGCACTGCTCGTGCCACTGGTCATGGTCTTCCTCTTCGGAGGTTTCGCCTACAAATTCATGGTCACGCTGCCGGTGCTCGCCGCGGAGTCCTTCGGTGGCGGACCGTTAACGCTCAGCGCCTTCCTTGGCGCGCTGGCCATCGGATCGGTCGCCGCGGGTCCGCTGGTGGCACGGTCGGTCGAGCCGACGCAGGAAGTGATGGCGCGCTTCGCACTGGCGGCAGGGTGCGGGCTGATGCTCGTCGTGTTATCGCGTTCGCTAGTGACGGCGTCCGCCGCTCTCACCGTCACGGGGGCGGCGTGCACGGCCTTCCTCGCGGTCGGCAACGCGACCCTGCAGCGCGCCACTCCCGCGGCCATGCGGGGCCGGATCCTCGCGTTCTGGTCGATTGGCCTGCTCGGCACCGCACCGTTAACCGCACCGGTCCTCGGCTGGGCGGGGGAGCACCTCGGGCCGCGCTGGCCCCTCGGGATCGGCGGCGTGGCGGTCTTGGCCGCAGGCACCGTCGGCCTGTGCATTCGTGCACAAAGAAAGGTATCCACGTCGTGAACACACTTCTGAGCGCTCTGTACGCTGGGGCCGCCGAGCTCCGCACGGATTCCGGCCGCCTTGCCTCGGACGACTTGGCCGCCGCCGTGGGTGCGGTTGCCGCCCGAGTGGCGGGTGCCAGAACCGTCGCGGTCGCCACTACGGACCCGCAGGCTACCATGATCGCGGTTGCCGGAGCGATTGCTGCAGGCGCGGCGGCCGTGCCCATCAGCCAGGGAACGGCTACGGAAGAGCGTCGTCACATCCTCGCCGACAGCGCTCCCGATCTCGTCCTCGACGAGGTTGAGCCGGGCGCGCACGCTCCTCTCCCGGCCCCACTCCCGGCCGACGAGTCGCCCGGGCTGATCCTCTATACGTCAGGCTCGACGGGACGACCTAAGGGCGTGGTCCTGTCTCGGCGCGCGATTGCCTTCGGCCTGGACGCCCTGTCCGGGGTTTGGGATTGGACCGCCGACGACGCGCTGGTGCACGCACTGCCCCTGACACATGTGCACGGTCTAGTCTTCGGCGTCCTCGGCCCGCTCCGGCTCGGCTCTCCGCTGGTCTACACCGGCCCGATGCTCCGGCCGGTTCTGGGAGGAACCATCTATTTCGGGGTACCGACGACCTGGGGTTCGCTCGCTGACGCTGCGGTCGAGGAATTGTCCGGCGCACGTTTGCTCGTCTCGGGGGCCGCGCCCTTGCCCAGAGCGACTTTCACCCGGATAGCACGCATCTCCGGACACCTGATCTTGGACCGGTACGCAATGACCGAAACGCTGGTCATCGCCTCGCCTTCGCCCTCGGATCCCGATCGTGCTCCAGGTTCGCTCGGTCGCCCCCTGCCCGGCGTCGAGATCGTCCTGCGTGATGCGGGGATGCCCGAGGAAACCGGCGAGGTCCTGGTACGAGGGGACAGCCTGTTCTCCGGATATCTGGGCCGTCCGTCGACGCTGCTGCCGGACGGCTGGTTCCCGACCGGCGACCTCGGCCGCCTAGGTGACGACGGGACGCTTTCCCTGGCCGGCCGCTGCGCCACCGACATCATCAAAACCGCTGGATACCGGGTCGGCGCTGGTGAGGTCGAAGACGCCCTGCTCAGCCACCCCGCGGTCACCGAGGCCGCGGTGGTCGGTCTCCCAGACGACTGGCTCGGCGAGCGAGTCACCGCCTGGGTCGTGCTCTCGGAGGAGGTGTCCGCCGAGACGCTGAACGAGCATCTGTCGGAACGGCTGAGCCCGTTCAAGCGGCCACGTGCCATCCATATGACCACCGCCCTGCCACGCAACCAGCTCGGGAAGCTTCAGAAGAACCTCCTCAAAGAAGGGTGACAACAGTGGCTATTGAGGCTTTCCTTTACCATTTTCACGGTCTGGAATCGATTGACTTCTCCGCGCTGAAGCCCGATGAGCTGCCCCACCTCCAGAAGCTCGCAGCCGACCGTAACCTCGAAATCCTGCCCACGGTCTACCTGCGTAGGGAGGCGTTGCCTAGATTCGCGGAGACCGTGCGCGAGTACCACCGCCTTGCAGCGGACGTCTTGCTGCCGAACATCGCTGGATTCGCTGTAGAGGGACCGCTTCTTGGGCCGCAGGGCGGTATCCCGCGCTCAGGGCGTTGGCGTCCGGACAGCACCGAATGGCGATCTCTTGCTGAGCTCGGCCCACTCGGCCTCAAGTACGTGGTACTCGCGCCAGACGCCCTCGCGCTCGACGAGGAGATTGAACCCGGTTTCACTTTTGCGAACCTGCTGACGGAGTTCTATGACCGGGGTCTGCGCGTGGCGCTCGGCCACTTCCACCGGGACGATCCGCAGCAAAGCGCACGGCGCCTCAACGAGGTGCTGGAGTTCCTTCACCCCCGATACAGCCCATCACCGAACCTGATCCTCACTGACCACCTGTACAACGACATGCCTCGCTCCTTCACCCATGCCTGGCGCACTCCGGAGGAACGGACCCGCAGGGACAAGGAACTGACCACATTTCTTCAGCACGACTGGGAGACCGCCGACCTGACCGAGCTACTCGGCCCGGTTCCGGCCGCGATGCTGGCGGCCGCCCGCACCGGCCTCCTGCAGCCATGTCTGAACTTCGACGGCCATCATGTTGACCTGGAGATCTGCCGGAAGACTTTCGCGTACCTCGGCGCAGACCGGCTGATTGCGTTGACGGACCATACCGAGGTACCCATCCTGGCTGACGAGGACCTGGTCCGTGACGGACTTTCCGAGCTCTGGCTGCGCGACGACGGCGCGGTCGCCGCAGGTGGCTCCAGCTACCGGAGCCAACGGCGGAACATGCTGTCGGTGGGCCTCTCGGAAGAGGATGTCAACAAGCTTTTTCTCGCCAACCCGAAGACAGCCGTCACCTACGCCGTCACTTCCCGGTGACGATTCTGGAGGCCCTGCTCGCGGCCCCGCTCCCGCATGTGCAGCCGTCCGATGCCGCGCGTGTCCCGGCGATCATCTTGGCGGCGGGGGCCGGCCGACGTCTCGGGCCGATTAGCATCCACATCGCCAAGCCGCTTGTGCCCGTGTTGAACGTCCCAATGTTGTACTGGACATCCGCCCGGCTGCAGGCAGCCGGGGTTTCCTCGATTATTGCTAATGTCCATCATCTGGCTGACCAGCTCGGGCTGGCCGCCCGGAGGCTGCGGGATGGCGGAATCGACCTTGAGCTCGTCGCCGAGCCCCGGCCCAGCGGCCCGGCGGGTGGTGTGGCGGCGTGTCGTCCATTGTTGCCCACGGGCTCCGAAGTCCTGGTAGTCAGCTGCGATGCCTGGAGTGACCTCGACTACGCCGCGCTGGTTATGGACCATCGCGCACACGGCGCGGATCTGACGATTGCCGCGGCCAGCGTGCAGGACCCCAGCCGATTCGGTGTGCTTGACGTGAACAGCGGCGGGCAGGTGACCGGGCTCCGGGAAAAGCCCGCGGATGCTCCGTCGGGATCGGTCGTGAGCTGCGGTGTCTATGTGCTCAGCGCCCGGGCGGTGCGGGCGTTGAATCCGCCGGAGGACAGTGAGTACGACTTCAAGGACGTGGTTCCGATGCTACTGGCTACCGAACACACGGTGCGGGCCCATCTCTTCGACGGGATATGGATTGATCTCGGGACTCCCGTATCTCTTCTGGCTGCCAATCTCTGTGCACTCGGAGACGTGCCGGTCCTGCTGGCCGAGGGTGCGCGGATCGGCGAAGGGGCTGTTCTCGAACGGGTCGTCATCGGCCCGGGCGCAGTGGTCGGGCCCCGAGCAAAGGTACGGGACTGCGTCCTGCTGCCCGATGCCGTGGTTCCAGAGGGCGAAAGCGTCATTGGGGAGGTGCTGGCTTGATGCGGGTACTTCTGCTGACCTCTGGCTTTCCGCCCACTACAGGCGGTGCGGAGAGTTACGCGAGCGTGCTGGCCGAGGGTTTGACCTCGCGTGGCCATGACGTCATGGTAGTCACCGACCGGGTGGCGGGCACGAGTTTGACAGCTGAACGTGACCGCTTGCGGGTCCGGCGACTTTCGGAGTACCGGGAATTGCTTACGGATCCGAGTAAGCTGCCCTGGGAGCAGATGGTTTTCGGTCTGCTGCCCGAGCTCGCCCGCGCTCTGGCGGGATGGTTCCCCGACGTCGTCGTCGCGAACAATCTGGAGACGACCGTTCTCGGCAGGATCGTCGCCTCCGAACTGGACATTCCGCTGGTCGGTTCCTACCACGAGCACAAGCCCGAGACCGAACCGTTCGGCCGAGGAAAGATTGCGCTGGGCTACCGCAGCCTCGCACCCGACCTTGTGCTGGCAGGGTCCGAGTACTACCGTGCCCGCGCCGCGAAGCTGCTGCCGCCGGAACGGATCCGGCTGATCCACCACGGGGTCGACACCGAACTGTTCCACCCCAGTCGTGACGGAGGACCGTTCCGGCGCCGGTACGGGTTGGGCGACGGGGAGTTCCTCTTCGTCACGGTCGGACGGCTCAAGGAGCGGAAGGGGCACCTCGGTCTAGTCCGGGCGTTCGCCCGGGTCGAGGAGCCGGCCCGGCTGGTGATTGCCGGAACGGTCAGCTCGGCGTCCACGCAGTACGCCGGGGCGCTGGAAGCGGAGGTCGACCGCCTCGGCGTGCGCGGGAGGGTGATGATCGACCGCGAGGTGGATCACAGCCGGGTACCGGACCTCCTCGCGGCCGCCGACACTGTCGCCCAGCCGAGCCTGTCCGAGGGACTCGGCTTGGCGCTGCTGGAGGCCATGAGTTCGGGCCGACCCGCGGTCGCCACCAGGATCGGGGGCTTCACCGAGATCCTCGCGGCCGGAGCAGCCGGGCCTCGGGCCGGTCTCGTCGAACTCGTGGATCCCGACGACGCCGAAGGCCTCGCTGGAGCTCTGCGACGGCTGCGGGCCGACGCAGAGTTGCGCTCCCGGCTGGGTGCCGCCGCCCGGGGACATGTGGTCAAGCATTTCTCCCAGACCGTGATGATTGACCGGACCGAACAGGTGCTCCACGAGGTCGTCGGATGATCTCTCAGGTGGTCATCGTGGCGGGCGGGCCAGGTACCCGGCTGGCCGGGATGCTGCCCGGATTGCCCAAGGTCCTCGCTCCGGTCGGGGGCCGTCCTTTCCTCGGGCACGTCCTGGATCTCCTCGCCGTGCAGGACATCCCCTCGATCCATCTCTGCCTGGGCCACCGCGCCGACCAGGTAATCGCCTACCTGGAGGAGCGCCCCCCGGACAGTCTGAAGGTGACCGCATCCGTCGAGGACACGCCGCTGGGCACCGCCGGTTGCCTCCGCGAGGCCAACCTGGAGGAGGAATTCGTCCTGTTGCTGGGCGACACCTACACCCCGGTCGACCTCGCTGGGCTAGTGGAGCGCTGGTACGCCACCGGCCGGGAGGCCGCCATGGTCGTCCTGCACAACCAGGACCGGCTCGTGCCCAGCAACACCGAGGTCCGGGACGGCCTTGTCGTCCGGTACGACAAGGCCGCTGAGGGGCTCGAGTACGTCGATTACGGCATCGCTTTGCTGCGGCGCGCCTCGCTGAGCCGCCTCCCGCCTGGCCCCGCGGACCTCGGAACGCTCTTCCGGTCGCTGATCGAGGATGGTGAGCTCGCGGCGCTCGAAGTCCATCAGCGCTTCTACGAGATCGGCTCGCCGGTGAGCCATGCCGAGTTCGCGAGGCTAGTGGACGGACGCCCGCCGAAGCAGCGGATCAGCACCCGCCAGGTCTTCTCAAGCCCATGGATGCAGTTGCGTGAGGATGAGGTCCGCCTCGCCGATGGCTCCATCGAGCCGTTCGCGATGGTCACCCGGGCGGACTCGGTGCTGGTCCTCTGCCGGCTGGATGACGGTTCCCTGGTAATGACCCGGCAGTTCCGATACGCGGCGGGCCGATGGAGTCTCGAGTTGCCGCAGGGCGGAGTGCTTCCCGGCGAGTCGGCCACGGATGCCGCGCTCCGTGAGCTCGCCGAGGAGACAGGCTGGATCGGCGCCGCGCCGCGGGTCCTGGCGGAGCGGTTGTACGAGGCGGCTGACTGGGCGGCGCAGAGTTTCGCTGTCGTCGAGGTCAGAGCCGTACGCCGGGACGTGGCGCGGCTCGAGGCCGGCGAGCTCGGTGCCGAGACCTGGTGCGTCCCGCCCAGCCTGCTTGCCCGGCACATCGCGGACGGGTTGGTCTTCGACGCAGCGACCCTCGCTGCCCTCTTGCTGCACCGATCGGATCAGAAAGGTGAGGCCGAAGCATGAAGATACTCGTCACCGGGGCGGCAGGGTTCATAGGCTCCCATGCCGTCCAGACCCTGGCGGGTCTCGGGCACGAGGTCATCGCCACGGACCTCGTCGACCCGCTTCCGGGGACGCCCGACCAGGTCGCCTACCTGCGGGGAGAACTCGCAGACGTGCTTCCTCGAGCAGTGCCGGGAATTCAGGAGGTCTGGCACTTCGCGGCCAATGCCGACATCCCGCTCGGAGCCCGGGACACCGGGATTGACTTCCGCTCCTCCGTGTGGATTACCCAGCAGGTGCTCGAAGCGATGCGCCAAGCCGGGGTTGGAACACTTCTCTTCCCATCCACGAGTGCGGTCTATGGCAATGGGCTGGGCCCGGTCGTCCGCGAGGTGGACGGTCCTCTGCTGCCAGGCTCACTGTACGGGGCGGGGAAGCTCGCCTGTGAAGGCTTGATCTCCGCCTATACCGGGCTTTTCGGTATTCGCGGGCTTGTCTTCCGGCTAGGCAACGCCGTCGGCGGCGGGATGAGCCGGGGAATCATACGCGATTTCATCGCCAAACTCGACCGGGACCCCACCGTCCTTTCCGTCCTCGGAGACGGCAGGCAGCGCAAGTCCTACGTCTTGGTCGACGATGTGATTGCAGGAATGCGGTACGTCGCCGACCTGCCCGCAGGGACCGGAGCCGAGGTCTACAACCTCGCCGCCGGTGGAAGCCTTTGTGTGGCGGAAGTGGCGCACGCCGTGGCCCGTGCCCTGCGATTGCCGCCGCCGGAGCTCAGACCGAGTTCAACGGACCTGTCCTGGCCGGGAGACCAGCCAGTGGTCGAGCTGGACATTGAGAAGATCCTGGCGACCGGCTGGCGGCCTCGGCTGACTGCGGCGCAGGCCGTCACGGAGGCGGTCCGACGGCTCATCGCAACCCGGGAGCCCGCGTGACCGAGGCCCTCGCCATCGTACGGACCCCTCTCCGGTTGACGCTCGGAGGGGGCGGCACCGACCTGCCCTTCTACCGATCCCGGTTCGGAGGCGACATGCTGACTGTCGCCATCTCGCTGTGCGTCACCGTTGTCGGCCGGCTTGGCCGCCTGGACGGTGGCCACCGGTTCTCCCACGACGTCACAGACATCACCGCGGCGGGGGCTGAAGTCGGCAATCCCTATCTACGAGAAGCGCTCCGACTCACCGGAACCGATCGGCCCTGTGAGATCACCTCGATGGGGCCCGTGCCGCCAGGGACCGGGCTCGGCAGTTCGGGCGCGTTCGCGATCAGCCTGCTGGGCGTCCTGCACGCACTGGCCGGGCGCGAACCGTCCCCCGTGGAGCTCATCGAACAGGCTCACGAATTGGAAGTAGGCCGACTTGGCATGCCAATTGGTAAACAGGACCACTACGCCTGCGGGCTAGGCGGGCCGCGCCGGCTAGTCATCGACACATCGGGAACGGTAACCGCGACGCGGATCGTGGCTACTCCGAGGACGCTGCGACTGTTAGACGAGCGCTTGCTGCTTTTCTATACCAGACGGCGCCGCGACAGCGTGGCGCAGCTCGTGGTCCCGACGGCTGGCACTGAACTAAGCCGCCGGATCGAGCAGCTCGACCACATCCGCAAGCTCGGCGACGAGACCCGCGTCGCGCTTGAAGCCGGACGGCTGGACGACATCCCACCACTGATGAGGGAACACTGGCACATCAAACGGCAGCGCGAGGCCTCGGGTCTCTGGGACGACTGGCTCAGCGCCGCGCGTGCCCAAGGAGCGGAAGCAGGCAAGATCGTCGGTGCGGGTGGTGGCGGATTCCTGCTCGTCTACGCAGGTCCCGACACCCATCCCAGGGTGATTGCCGCGCTGCGCGACACCGGACTGGTCCACGTGCCTTTCACGTTCACCGATAAGGGAACCGTCACCACCCGCCTAGGAGGACGACCTTGACGGGCTTCAGCAAGCAGTTCTTGGACGAGCTGGCGGCCATATCCGGACGGCTCGACACCGCCCTCGTCGACGAGCTCGCCGAGCGGCTCGGCGAGGTGCGGGACACCGGCGGCCGGCTGTTCATCCTCGGGATCGGCGGCGGTGCCGGCAACGCCGGGCATGCGGTCTGTGACCTGCGCGGGCTGGCAGGGTTTGATGCCTATGCACCGACCGATAACCCGGCTTCGCTCACGGCGTTGACCAACGACCACGGGTGGCGTTACGCGTTCTCTCGCTGGCTCGAGGACAGCCGGCTTGGGCCTCGGGACGCGGTGCTGGTGTTCTCAGTGGGCGGCGGCTCCGAGGATCCGCCGGTGAGCGTGAACCTTGTGGAGGCGGTGCGGCTTGCGACCGAGCGGGGGGCATTCGTCTGCGGGGTGGTCGGCCCGGACGGCGGCGAAACCGCGCGCCTGGCCGACGTCTGTATCCGCGTGCCCGTCGCAGATCTGACCTTCCGCACCACCCACACTGAGATCATCCAGTCGGTCGTCTGGCACATGCTGGCGACCCATCCCCGGCTGAACACCGTCACGCCGCTCTGGGAGACGTTGCGCCCATGAAGCCAAAGGCGATCATTTTCGATCGGGACGGCGTGCTCAACCGGCTCTGGCACGAACCCGACCTGGGTACGGTCGATTCCCCGGCCCGTCCCGAACAGGTCCGGCTGATGCCCGGAGCGGCAGAGGCTGTGGCCCGAATCACTTCGGCCGGCGTCCCCTGCGCGATCGCGTCCAACCAACCGGGTATCGCCAAAGGGAAAATGACAGCTCGGCTGCTCGGTCAGGTGACCCGGACCTTGCTGGACCGTCTCGAAGCCGAAGGCGGCCGGATCGATCACGTCTTCTACTGCCTGCATCACCCGGACGCCTCAGTAACCAGGCTGCGCGTCGACTGCCCTGACCGCAAGCCGCGCCCGGGCTTGCTGCTGAAAGCGGCTGCCGTGTTTGGCGCCGCCCCCGCCGACTGCTGGTTCATCGGGGACACGGGAACAGATGTCAGGGCGGGCAGGGCCGCGGGATGCCGCACAGCCTGGCTCGGTTCCGCTCGATGCGATCGGTGCCCGACACTCGCTGGCACACGCCCCGACCTCATCGCGGACAACCTTCCCGACCTCGTCGGCTCGATCCTCTACAAGGACTTCTGATGCAGCTCTTCCTCGACAGCGCCGACGAAGCGCAGATCCGCTACTGGCTACGGCAGGGGGTCCTGGACGGCGTGACCACCAACCCGACTGTGCTGCGTCGGGCTGGCGTCACGGACCGTACGGGCACGCTTGCCAAACTGAGTGACCTGGTCGCGCCCGGCCCCCTGCACGCGGAGGTCACCTCTGCCGCCGGTGGAGAACTTGTCAGCGAGGGTGTGGAGCTGCACCGCCTCGCCTCGAACATCGTAGTCAAGGTGCCGGTGCTTACTCCGGAGGGCGAGCCGTGTCTCGCCGAGATCTCTACACTCGCCGAGGCGGGGGTCCGGGTCAACGCCACCGCCTGCCTGTCGTTCGGGCAGGTGGCTCTGGCAGCGAAGGCGGGTGCCGCGTACGCCAGCGTGCTCGTCGGCCGGATCAACGATGAGGGCGGTGACGGACCTGGGGTCCTAGCCGCATGCCGGCGCTGGATCGACGACTGGCGGCTGCCGGTCCGGCTGGTTGCGGCGAGCGTGCGCGGTGCCGCTGACGCGCAGCGGAGCATGACGGCTGGCGCCCACAGCCTGACGCTGCCGCCGGACGTTCTCTCGGCCCTGGTCGATCACAAGTACGCACGCCACACCGTGAAGCAGTTTCTACAGGACGCCGGAGCGCCGCATGGTTCATAACGGAGGAGAATGATGAGCGATCTGTCCACGCCTGAGCGGATATGGTTCGATGGGGCGGTGCGCCCCTGGCAGGACGCCCGGGTGCACGTCTGGAGCGAGGTGGTGTTGCGGGCGGCGAGTGTCTTCGAAGGACTGCGGGGTTACTGGAACGAGGCCGAGTCACGGCACTACTTCGTCCATGTCGAGGACCATGTCCGGCGGTTAGCCGAGTCGATGCGGGTCGTCCGTATTCCCCGGCCGATCCAGGTGGAGGAGGTTACCCGGGCGCTCGGCGAGTTGGTGGCCCGCCTCGGCTATCGCCAGGACGTTTATGCCCGCCCGACCGTCTACCTTGAGCAGGGCAAGTACACCGTCGGAGGTTCTGCCGAGGACTGCGGTTTTTTCCTGCCAGTCTTCGAGTCGGCGCGCGCGGACTCCATTGAGCAGGGACTCACCTGCCAGGTCTCGTCGTGGCGGCGGTCGGACGACTCCACCGCCCCACCCCGGGTGAAGGCCGCCGCCAACTACTACAACCTGCGACTCGCCCGGCTCGAGGCGACGACACACGGGTACGGGGAGGCCATCCTGCTGAACCCTGAGGGCAGGGTGGCCGAGACCGGTGGCGCCTCGGTGTTCGTCATGCGTGGCGGACGGGTCGCGACACCGCGGCTGACCTCCGGGATCCTTGAGAGCATCACCCGGCGCAGCGCAATCGAACTGCTCGCCGAAACTGGTACCGAAGTCGAGGAGCGGGACGTTGAACGCACTGAACTCTACCTCGCCGACGAAGTGTTCCTCGCCGGAACCCTGTGCGAGATTACGCCGGTCACCGGCATAGACGGACTCGACGTTGGAGGGCGCAAGCCCGGACCGCTGACCCGGGAGCTGCAGGAGCGCTATTACGACGCCTGTCGGCAGGGAAAGGACGACACCCGAGGCTGGCTCACCGCCGGACCAATGCTGTGAGATACCTGCGTCGTGACGAGGATAGCGCGCAGACCGGGCCGCTCAGACTGCTGGCACGGCAGGGGCGCGAGTTCGTCCGTGACATCGGGCTTGCATGGCGACAGGGGCTGATCTGGCCGGTTCTCGAGTTTCACGTGCGGCTAGTCGCGGGCCGTCCGGGGGATGGTCGGGCACACCGCTGGGTGCGCGTCGCGGTCGGCAGACGGACCGCACGATGCCATTTGCGGGCCGGGCTGAGCGATCTGTTCGTGCTCCGGGAGGTCTTCGTGTACGGAATCTATGAGTTCCCGTATGAGGAGGCCGGGGGAGAGGTCCGTACCGTGCTCGATCTGGGGAGCAACATGGGCGCCTCGCCCTTGTATTTCAGCCTGCGCTTCCCCAACGCCCGGGTGGTGTGCGTCGAGCCGGTCCCAGAGAACGCGGAGGAACTTCGCGTGAACGCGGCGGCCAACGGGTTCGATTGGGTGGTCGAGCAGGCTGCAGTGGCGGGACAGCCGGGGGAGGTGCGGTTGTTCCCGAGTGGCTGGTGGGCGTCAAGCTCGACGACCCAATCGGTGGCCGAGGCACGCACAGCATTCCGGCACCGGCCGGAGCGCGACCTCGCGCTACCTCCGCTGGCGGTGCGGGCGGTCACCGTAGACCAGCTGCTGGACGCCGCCGGTTGGGAGAGCGCCGACCTGCTGAAGGTGGACGTCGAGGGGGCCGAAGAGCAGATCTTGCTCGATGGGCGTCCGGACTGGCTGCGCCGCGTGCGGGTGCTGGCGCTGGACATCCATGCGAAGTACGTGAGCAGGGAGCGGATCGTGGCCCGCCTCGCAGAGTACGGTTTCTCCGCTGCGGCGGACCACGGACCCCATTCAGCAATCTTCGTCAGGAGGTGAAGTGGCCGCCAATGATCGTGTAACGGGGCTGCTCGCCGGTGCCGGAACCGTCGAGGACCAGATGGGCCGCGTCGCTGGGGTGCTGTTCGGCGAAGTAGCGGTCCTCGGCGGGCATCCACTCCTCGACCCACTGGGAGCGGGCGGCTTCGCCGTCGCGCTCCAGTCCGCGGGCGAGGCGCAGCCCGCGGTCGGCGGTGCAGAAGATTCGATGAGTGTAGAAGGACCGAAAGCGGGCCTCGGTGCTGTAGATCCCCTCAATGATCACCGGGACTGCGGCGGGCACATCCACCCAGTCGCCGAGACGGTCGTGGTCCCAGTCGTACCGTTGGTACTTGGCCTGCGACCTCCCGACGACCGGAGAGAGGACCTGGTCGCGCAGCCGGTCGAGGTCGAACTGCGCCCCCGGGACGAAGTCGCCGGATGGTCGGATCGTCGATGGCAGGTAGAAGTCGTCTCCCTGGACGACCACCGCGCCGAGAGCCCGGGCGAGCGCCACGGCGAAGGTGCTCTTTCCCGCCGCGCCAGGGCCGTCTACGCCAATCAGCGGAAGATCGACTTCTTGGCGGATGCGCTCGGCAAGTGTCCCGAGGTCGAGCAGTTCTGTGGAGCGGAATCCAGTAGTTGTCATGTACCGATCAAACCATAGTTCCAGACGTAAGATGGATTCTTATCCAGTGGATTCTAAAATGCCAAAATCAATACTTTTCGATGTTGGAATGACACTTATTCATGTCAATGGGGACGTGCTTTCCGGGTGCTTTGCGGAGGAAGGTGTGCAGGTTGACCCCAGCGACGCCGTCGCCGCACTCGTCCTGGCCGCGGAGGCCCGCCACCTCGACTACCCGCGAGGGGCGGATGGGGACGGCCGGGTCGCCCGGCACCTTGGCTTCCTCCTCAACGTCGTTTCAAGCCGCGCGGAAGCGGCCTTTGCTCGCGCACTTCGCCATCCCGAACTATACTCGGTCCTTGACCCGGGCGCTCACGCGACGCTCGCTGAGCTGAAGGAACGGGGTGTGTGCCTGGCCGCGGTGGCCAACGCCGATGGCCGATTGGAACAAGAGCTCGGCGCCTTTGACCTTGCTCGCTATTTCGACGTGTTGGTCGATTCCCAAATGCTTGGGGTGGAGAAACCCGACGCGAGGATATTTGATTGCGCTGCCGAGCGGCTAGGCGTCCCACTCCAACATTCCTGGTACGTCGGAGACGGGCTTGTCAACGATGTACTCGGAGCCA